>JBGSNT010000182.1:0-1921 GCA_041739575.1 Nodosilinea sp.
GTCACGTCCGCTTCACCCATAACCGCGATCCTGAACCCGCCATGGCGTCTCGGAAACAGCATGACCAGCGCACCTATCGAATCGAGTTCAAAATACACACGTACTGCTATGTCGCTGATTAGTTTTGTCAGTCAACCAGGCGCTGACCTGCTTGGTTCTTGCGCTGAATAAAGCTGAGGTGGTCAGTATCGAGGATGTACATACCGCAGCAAGTCACCTAATCGGCGGTCTTGCGCCAGTCTTGCCCAAAGCGTGTCGCAGCATCAAAGGTAGGATCGTTTTCAAAGCTGCCTGCGATCCTTGACCACCAGGGGGTCGGCTTTTGCAGAAGAGCAGACAACACCTGCTTGAGCTGTGCCAGTTCTGCCTCTAGGGCTGCAACTCGGGCTTCGAGGGGCTGAGAGCGCTCTTCGAGTTGTTGGGAGGTCATGGCAGCAGGCAATATAGAGACTTGCGCTTATTATAGCGATCGCAGCCACGGCAGGGTGGGCACTGCCAGCCCTACTAGCTGAGGTAGGATTACTCGGTATTGCCTGCACCCATACCCATGAAACTGCCCAATGGAGCATCAGCGATTATACCAATGGAGAAACTGGTGGGCTATTGCCTCAATCTCAACCATTCATCGGGCAAGCACAAAGCCAGGGTTTTTGCGTCAGTCCTGGGCATTAAGGCTGAAAATGCAGAGATTTTGCGGCAATTGATTGCTCAAGCCGCTGCTGAGGGAGAAGTCGTGCAACAAGACTCCACAACATTTGGGCAGTTGTACAAGGTCGATTGGGTCATAATTGATCGTGACTCTGTTGTATTGCGGACGCTGTGGGAAGTGCGCGCTGGTCAGTCTGCCCCTCGTTTGGTTTCAGCATTTATTAAATAGAAGCCATGAATACTTTGATAGATCTAGATACTGTGGCCAACCTAAAGCCGATCGCCCGCGATCGCCTCACGTTGATTGAGCCTGAGTTCGAATCGATTCAACGGCTTCCCGTTGGACAGGTGGGCACGGTGTTGGAGGTTTACGAGGGGGAAACCCTTTGCTATTTGGTTGAGTTCGCGGATTTGGAAGGCCGGGAATATGCGATAGCGGTGTTGATGCCAGATGAGGTGCTACCACTGCATTACGAACTGCCATTGGCTGGCTAAGGAAAATCCTTTTCTCTGGTGGTTAGCGATCGCCCCAATACAACCCGCTGAACTTGCCTGGTTTCAAAGAAGATAGCGTTGACTTGTGCAAATTGTTTTTCTAGATGATCAATGCCGATTCTACTTACTCAGCCAGATGATTTTCGATAATTTGGCAGATTGTTCTATCTGAAATGTCACCCTGGTCAGATTTAGAGTAAATAGTGACCAGAATGATCTTGGCTTTGGTCTTTAGGTAGTAGATGACCCGGTAGCCGCCGCTTTTACCCCGCTGGGCATCGCTATTTCTGAGCCGTACTTTAAAGACTGCATAGGCAATGCCCGAAATTTGGTCGCCGGGGCAATCCCCGATCTGTAGCTGGACCAGCAAAGGCTCTAGGTCTGAGCGAATGTGGCGATAGCGCTTGGCCAAGGCGCGGAGGTTGCGCTTGAAGTCGGACGAAACCTCAAGCTCAATTGACGAAGGCTCACTCGGCATCAATGCCGTCCCATAGCTCTGCGAGGGGGATGGTCTGGCCGGTCATGGCTTCGTGCCAGCCCTGGCGGAAGCTTTCTTCGGCGCTTTTGAGGGTAACGCTTTCGCGAAAGAGCCGGACGATTTGCAACAGGTTGGGCAAATACTCGGGGGGAGTTTGCTCAATCTCTTGCATTACGGCATCGAGCACGACGTTGGTGGAAGCCATGGGGTTGCCTGCGGTCATGGGGTTTGGGCGAAGGACTCTCTTTAGTGTAGCCTCCGTCAAGAGTAGATACGGCAGGGTAGGCACTGGTGACTGTG
>JBGSNT010000184.1:0-43453 GCA_041739575.1 Nodosilinea sp.
GTCACGTCCGCTTCACCCATAACCGCGATCCTGAACCCGCCATGGCGTCTCGGAAACAGCATGACCAGCGCACCTATCGAATCGAGTTCAAAATACACACGTACTGCTATGTCGCTGATTAGTTTTGTCAGTCAACCAGGAGCAGCATAGACTTGCCCCCTGCCGAGACGTTGCCTACAGTGCTTTGCCCCCTTAAAGTGCCCCGAAAAAGAGATGAATTTATAGATCCTCCCTCGCCGTTTCAAAGCGCTTGGCGTCATGACCTGGAGAGTACATCGCTACGGTTCTGGCACCTGCCAGGCGGGGTTAACCAAGCTGGTCATCACATGGTCTTGCCACTGGCCGTTGATAAACAGGTAATCTCTGGCAATGCCCTCAATTTGGAATCCCAGTCGTTTGAGCACATTGGCACTGCGATGGTTGTGGGGCATGTAGTTGGCCATGACCCGGTGCAGGTTGAGTTCATCAAAAGCGTAGGTAATCAGCCGCTGCCCTGCCTCAGTCATATAGCCCTGGCCCTGGTGCCGGGCCGAGAGACCATAGCCCAGGGTAGCTCCGTGCAGCGCTCCCCGCACAATGGTGTTGAGGTTAATGGTGCCAATCACCTGGCCAGGGTCGGTCTGCAAAAACATCAGCAACTTCACCGCGTAGCCCGTGCGAAGGTCACTTTCCCTCGCAACCAGAACCGTTTTCCAGAACTCGTGGGTGTAGAAGTTGTCTGGGCGCTGGGGCTCAAAGGGTTCTAGGTAAGCGCGGTTAGATTGGTAGTACTGCAAAATTGCCGGAATGTCCTCCGACCGGCCCAGGCGCAGCACCAGCCGCTGGGTCTTGAGCTCTGGCCGTTTAGTTACCATCGCCGCCCATAGTAGTGGTCCACCGAGGTTTGAATTGAGCAAAAGAGAATCATCCTACGGTGGGGAAGGCATTGCTATGGTGCCACAGGGGAGATGGGGGTGGGTAGGGGGGCGGGGACTTTGGCCCTGGGATAGGGGCAAACGGGCTTTTTCGGTATAGTGAGGGTCGGCGAAATCGAGGGATTAGAGAGCTATGGCGCGCCTGGCACTGTTGAGCGTATCAGATAAAACCGGGCTGGTTGAGCTGGCCAAAGCCCTGGTAGAAGAGTTTGGCTTTGACCTGATCAGCAGCGGCGGCACGGCGAAGGCGATCGCGGCGGCTGGCCTCCCTGTCACCAAAGTGTCAGACTACACCGGCTCCCCCGAGATTCTGGGCGGCCGAGTCAAGACGCTGCACCCCAAAATCCACGGCGGCATTCTGGCCCGGCAAGACCTGGCCGAAGACCAGCAAGACTTAGCGGACAACGGCATTCGCCCCCTTAGCCTGGTGGTGGTCAACCTCTACCCCTTTGAGCAGACGATCGCAAAGTCAGGTGTGACCATGCCCGAGGCGATTGAAAATATCGACATTGGCGGGCCAACCCTGCTGCGGGCAGCGGCGAAGAACCACGCCTATCTCACGGTGTTGTGCAGCGCTGAGCAGTACGGACCGTACCTGGAGGCTCTGCGGGCCAGCGAGAGCGACGTGCCGCTGGTATTTCGTCAGGAATGCGCGCGGGCGGCGTTTTGGCATACGTCCAGCTACGACCAGGCGATCGCCACCTACCTCACCGCCTCCACCAGCGAACCAGACACCCTGCCCCAGCAGTGGGCCATGACCGGTCGCCAGCAGGCTACCCTGCGCTACGGCGAAAACCCTCACCAGACAGCAGCCTGGTACCGCACGGGGGCCATTCCTACCGGCTGGGCCGGGGCCGAGCAGCTCCAGGGCAAAGAACTCAGCTACAACAACCTGGTGGATCTCGAAGCCGCGCGGCGGATTATCGCCGAATTCCCCAGCGATCGCCCCGCCGCTGCCGTGCTCAAGCACACCAACCCCTGCGGCGTGGCCACGGGCGACACCCTGGCCACCGCCTACCGCCGCGCCTACGATGCCGATGATGTCTCGGCCTTTGGCGGCATTGTGGTGCTCAACCGCGCCATCGATGCCGATACGGCCCAGCAGCTCACCGGCACGTTTTTGGAGTGCATTGTGGCTCCCGGATGCGACGAGGCCGCTAAAACCATTCTCGCCAAAAAGCAAAACCTGCGGGTGCTGGTGCTGGAGGATCTGTTGACCGGGCCAAAGCAGGTGGTGAATGCGATCGCAGGTGGATTCCTGCTGCAAGCCCCCGACACCTACCGCGACGACCCCGCCACCTGGCAAATTGTCACCGAAGCCCAGCCCACCGAGGCAGAGCTGGCGGAAATGCTGTTTGCCTGGCGGGTGGTCAAGCATGTGAAGTCGAATGCGATCGTCGTGACTCACCAGCAGCAGACCCTCGGCATTGGGGCCGGGCAAATGAACCGGGTCGGCTCGGTCAGCATCGCCCTCGCTCAAGCGGGGGAAAAGGCCCAGGGGGCCGTCCTCGCCAGCGACGGCTTCTTTCCCTTTGATGATTCTGTGCGCACCGCTGCTGCAGCGGGCATTCGCGCCGTGGTGCAGCCCGGCGGCAGCCGCCGCGACGACGATTCCATCAAAGCCGCCAACGAGCTGGGCCTGATCATGGCGATGACCGGCGTGCGGCATTTTCTGCATTGAGAATGGGCTGGACTCATACCAAATCCTGTTTGGTTAACCCCGGTTCGTAGGGACATAGCATGCTATGCCCCTACGGGGTTCCCAATTATGAATCGGGGTTTCCCAAATCGGATTTCCTATCAGAATCCTGGTTTCTGGAGTGGTGAGGCAAGTATCCTTATTCATCCCGCAGCAGAAACCGGGGTTCTAGCCAATCTGTTCTGACCTAAATCGCGCGGCTAAGTTCGAACTCAGCCGCGCTGATGATGAATGACGTTAAAGTTCTCGCTCTCTAACGGCGGCTGAAAATACTTGGTAATAGCATCAAATTCGGCATCACTTGTAAAAGCTGAGCCTTCAGCAAGCTCTTTGCTCCGTTCCCGCAGTTGACACTTACACAGCTCATCGGACACATCAATATAATGCAGCTCATGGTCGGCATTCGTGCAGTCAACAAGTTCTCGAAACCAGGCACGCTGCGTTGTCGTATTGCCGGGAAAGTCGAGCACAACAACCATGCCTTTTGAGAGGAGTGAGCATAGGTGCGATGTCAGAGCATCTTTTAACCGTGATGAATACTTGACAAAGCTAGAAATATCCACAATTTCGCCCGGAAATAATTTGATTAAGAGATCATCCTGCTCAACCAAAATGGCATCCTCTCGCCGCGCTATTTCCTTGGCAAGCGTTGATTTTCCTGCGGCCATCTTGCCACAAAAGAAGAAAAGTTTTCCTGACCTTCCCATGGTCTACATGCCTTAACCTAACTATTTGTCGGATACCTCGGCATCAAACCCTTCCGGCACCGGGTCGTAGCCACCGGGGTGGAACGGGTGACAGCGGGTAATCCGCCGCGCCGCCAGCCAGCTTCCCTTCACCGGGCCAAACCGCTCGATCGCCGTCAGGGCGTACTGGGAGCAGGTCGGTGTAAACCGGCAGGTGGGCGGAAACAGCGGCGACAGCAGCCGTCGATAGCCGTGGATGAGCAGCAGCAGAATTTGCTTCATGCCCCTATTCTACCGAGTTGCTTTCCCCTCGGGAGACATCGGGCTTCGACTTCGCTCAGCCGCCAGTCGCAGGCTGAGCGAAGCCGAAGCCTAGCCGAAGCCGAAGCCTAGCCGTCGCCTAATAGTCCAACATCAGGGTGCTGTAGTCTTCCGGGGTCTGACGGCTGCTGCGCTCGGGCAGGTACACATTGGTGCTGGGGGCGAAGTTGATGCCCTGGGGCTTTGGTGCGGCGGCGGGTTGGCCGGGCTGGCGCAGGGCGATCGCGGTGGTGTCGAGCTGCTCGGTGGCCTGGTCAATTTCGGCTAGTCGTTCACACAGGCGCTGGCGGCGATCGTCGATGTACTCCAGCTCCTGCTGAAGGCGCTTCTTCTCGACGGTGAGCTTATACATATCGAGGTACTGGGCAGCTTCAGTGGCCTGGCGCGGCATGGTGCTGACCTTAGGAAAAATGCGACGGGGGGCGCGCTTGCTGTTCATACACAGTCTCCGGGGGCTGACCTAGAGTTCACAGTGTTAGATTGCCCAGCCGCCGCCGATCCTACCCAAGGTCTGACAACTTGTATCTGGGCGTTGCACAATTAAGGTATGAATTTAGGGGTAATCTGCAATGCAATGCCCTGAGTGTGGAACCCCTCACATCCGTAAGCATAGATTCATACTCTTATTCAGCAACGCCAACTGCTGGGCCGACTGTGCCACTTTAGCTCATGCCACCGCTCATCTGCGCCTTCAGGAGGTATATGGCTGCAAACGTTGATCTACTGCACTGGCAAAGGTTTCTGCGTTGGTAGCCCGCCATCTAAAGTTTTCCCTGGCTCTTGATCCGCAGATAGCTCTCGACTAGCGGGTCGGCGATCTGGTGGGCCGGGGCATCGAGCACCATCACCCCACGCCGTTTCAGGCGGGCAAAGGCGGCCTCGCGCTGGCTGAGCAGGTCGAGGGCGACGGCGCGCTGGTAGGCGGCATCCACTTGAGCAGTGGGCCGGTGGGCCTGGCGATCGATCGCCGGATCCCGCAGGGTAATGCAGAAGGGCAGGTGGCGGGGGCGCAGCCGGGCCAGAGCCGAGAGCAGTTCGGCGCTGGCGGTGTCATCCACAAGGTCGGTGAGGATGACGACCAGGGAGCGGCGGTGCTGCTGCTGGGCGGCGTGAGTGGCGACGGCCAGATAGTCCGATTCTTCCAGCACCGGCTCAAGCGGGGTGAGCCGCTCGATCATCAGCTGAAAATTGGCCCGCCCGCCCTTGGGGGGAATCCAGGTGTGCAGGGTGCGATCGAATACGCCTAAGCCCACGCGATCGCCCCGCGACACCCCCGCCAAAGCCAGCGACAGGGCCGCATTCATGCCCCAGTCAAAGCGGGTCAGCCCCTGCACCCGGGCGGTCATCAGACGACCGCGATCGAGCAGAATCAATAGGGTTTGCTCGCGCTCGGGCTCCAGCACCCGCACCAGGGGTTGGCTGAGGCGGGCGGTGGCCTTCCAGTCGATCAAGCGAGAATCGTCGCCAGTGCCGTACTCGCGCAGTTCGGCGAACTCCGTACCGACGCCCATGCGGCGCTTTTGCTTGAGGGTGCCGGTGGCCTGCAATGCCAGCTTAACCGACAGCTGGTTGAGGCCGATCAGATCGGGGTAGACGGCGACGGTGGCGGCGGCGGGCACAGTCCAGTCGGCCCAGGCCAGGCCGAGGGGGCTGCGCTGCTGAATCTGGAGGTCGCCCCAGGGGTACTCGCCCCGCTGCTTAGGATTGACGGTAAAGGCAAAGGTTTCGGGTGCTTTAGCGGCCAGGGAGATCTCCAGGGGCATGGGGGTGCCGTCGAAGCCGATGGGGTAGTTGTCGTAGAGGCGCAGGCGCACAGCGGTAGAGGACTCACCGTGGAGGGAAATGGGATTGTCGCGGCCGATGGAGAGACGGTGTAAAGTATCCCGCCGAATCACCGCGCGGCGAGATTTTACCCGTAGCCCATCCCAGAACATCGCCGCCAGAACAGCGCCATTGAACAGGAGCAGGGCCACCAGGGCCAGAGTGAGGCGGTTGGGCAGGTCAAAAAAGTTGGTCAGCAGGGTGACCACGACCCCGCCCCCCAGCAACAGGGCGTAGGTGCGTCCGGTGGGAATAATCGCCATTAGCGGGGCACCGCGACGCTGTCGAGAACGGCCTGGATGACGCGATCGCAGGTCAACCCGTCCAGCTGCGCCTCGGCCCCTAAAATCAACCGATGGCGCAACAGCGGTAGAGCCACCGCCTTGACATTGTCGGGGGTAACAAACGACTGCCCGTTGAGCCAGGCGTGGGCCTTACTGGCGGCCAGCCACTGCACCGTGGAGCGCGGCGAGGTGCCCAGGTCCAGATCGGGGTGCTGGCGGGTTTTGTGGGCCAGGGCCAGCAGGTAGTCGAGGATGGATTCTTGCACGGTGAGAGCTTTGACGGCCTGGCGGGCGGCCAGAATATGTTTGGCGGCGACGACAGGCTTGAGCTGCCCCATATCGAGCCGTTTGGCCTCGAACCCGGCCTGGGCATTGAGCAGCATCTGCTTCTCTGCCGCCGGGGCCGGGTAGCCCACCACCAGCTTAAAGAGAAAGCGATCGAGCTGGGCCTCGGGCAGGGGGTAGGTGCCCTCAAACTCCAGGGGATTTTGCGTGGCCACCACCCAAAACAGGTCGGGCAGCGGATGGCTGGTGCCGTCGAGGGTGACCTGCTGTTCTTCCATTGCCTCCAGCAGGGCCGACTGGGTCTTGGGTGGGGTGCGGTTGATCTCGTCAGCCAGCAGCACCTGGGTAAACACCGGTCCTTTTTTGAGGGTAAAGGTGCGGCTGGTCAGGTCAAAGACGTTGGTGCCCGAAATATCTGAGGGCAGAATGTCGGGGGTGAGTTGAATGCGGCCAAAGTCGGCCTGCATCAGCCGCGACAGGGCGCGCACCATGAGGGTTTTGCCGGTGCCGGGCACCCCTTCTAAAATCACATGGCCGCCGGCCAGCAGGGCCACCAACAGCTCTTGCACCAGGGGTTCTTGGCCCACCACCACGCCGCTGAGGGTTGTGCCAATGCGCGTTACGGCGGTCTGTAGGTCACTCTGTCGCTCAGTCATGCCCGCTGGTGTCTCCTGTGGTGTCGCCGGGGTAATGAAGGGATTGTACCCGCTGGAGCCAGTCCCGTAGCTGGCTTTCGCCCTTTGGCGGGGGAGGATTCAGCAGCGCCGCCAGGTCGGTGGCGGGGCGGCCCGACTGCTGATTCCACGCCGCCTGCAGCTGCTCGATGGGCAGGGGCGTCTCCCCCAGGCCAAGGGATTTTTGCAGCTGCAGGCGCTCGGCCTGGCCCAGGGTTTGCACCACAAAGTCGTGGCTGCCCGCCTTGTACAGCACCCCGGCCAGGGCCTGAATGTAGGCTTTGCTATTGTCTACTTTGGAGGGTTGCAGAGTGAGCCGCTGCCCTAGTCTATGGTTGAGGGCAATCAAGGCAATCAGGGTGATCCCCAGGGCCTGGACAACGAGAATGAGAAGAGGAGTGCGGGCCAGGTAGCTCAGCCAGCTGTCGCCACCGACTTCGGCGGCGATCGCCCCTTCATCTCTATACCCGTGCAGGTACTCATCGACCCACACGCGGCCCCCGCCAGCCGCCACCAGACTGGTTAAAAATGCAAAATTTCCGGCGCTGTTTTGGTAAGCGTTGGCGGCCAGGTGGGGCGTAGCTGCCACGGTAAATTCTCGCCCAGCCAGCTGCAGCTGCCACACGACCTTGCCGTACTCGTCTTCTAGAATCGTGTCTTCGGCAATCACTGTCGGTTCACGGCGGCGGGTGTCAATGATCACCGGCCCCGCTTCGCTGTTGAGCACTTGGGAAAAGGGTGCAGCTGTCGCCCGGGCTTTGACTCCCAGCACTACCAGCTGATGACCGGCCTCGACCCATTGCGGCATCCAGGGTAGCAAGGCAGACAACTCTCCCGGACCGATAAACCTCGGTAGTACGACCAGCAGTGTGTCTGAGAGGGTGGAGGAGTTTTGAATCAGCGTGACGGTGGTTTCGGCGGGCTCACCGAGCTGTTTGAGCAAGTCTTCTACCGGGCGTTGCCAGCGCTGCACCGAGACACCCTGCTGTTCTAACGACTCGTACCAGGCGCTGTAGCCCGCCGGGCCCCGATGCCAGGTAGAGCCACTCTCCAGATGGCTGGTGGCCGGGGCACCGAAGAGGATCAGCCCTAACAACAGGGCCAGGGCCAGGGCCAGCAATCCCAGCATCCAGGTGCGGCGGTTGAGGGGCAGCGATCGCATCACGACTGGGCGATCTCCTGGTAGGCGCGGCGACAGCGCTGGTAGGTTTCCTCCGTCGCTTGGGCCTCGCCGTAGGTGAGGCGCTCGTGGGTGCGAATCAGCAGTTCGTAGGGGCGGCTGGGGCTGGTCGCCATGCAGTCCAGGTATTCGCCATCGGTGCGGCTAGGGCGGTAGAGCACAGTTTCGGTATCGTTGAGCCGCGCTAGACCGGCCATGTAGAGCGCCTTGCAGGCGGCGGCATAGTCGCCCTGCTGGGCAAAGCGCTGGGCCTCGCGCCACCAGTGGGCCGCCTGCTTGAGGGCCGCCTGGGAGGGGCGCGTTGTTTTGGCTGTACCGGGTTGCGATCGCTGACGGTGGAGGTAGGCGGTGATGCTCTGGTACAGCAGCCAGCCAGCCCACAGGGCCAGAGCGGCAAACGCCACCCAAAACAGCCCCCGCGCCACGGGTTCTAGCCAGGGCCAGCGGGGTAGCTTCGGCGCATCCACATTGACCCGAGAAAACTGGTACTCAAACCATTCCCCTAGGTTTTGCCATCCCTGGCGGAGCTGCCAGGCCAGGGAATTGGCGCGGTGGGGGAGGTCGGGCATTGCAGGCATCAGCGAAAGCTGGCCCCATTATGGCTCAGGACTAGTCCTGTTTAACCGATCTGGCTTCAGCTTGAACACGGTTACCAACATCACAGGATTATGTGCAACTTCCCTTAACTGCCTTTGCGGGCGATCGCGCTCTCATAGGCCGGGTCATGCTCGGCAAAGCTCAAAACCACCACTCGCTTGGGAGCCGGAGAGTCATAGATGCGGTAGACCAGGCAATAGGCCATTCCATTCCAGTCAATTTCGATCGCTCGATAATTGCTTAGTTGGCCTTTAAGAGCATGGTTGGGTACACCAAGACATCGATAGGGGTCAAAAATCAAGACCGACTCGCAGAGATCACTGAAAATTTCCCTCAGCTCACCAGTCAAAGCCGGTAGATCTTTTTCTTCAACCAGTCGGTGGGTTTTAATCGGGTATCTCGATTTGGAAGCCACGATCTCTTAACCGCCGGTGTAAACGCTCAACATCCACTTCTTCGTCTGCTTCGATAACCGTGACCCATTGGGCAGGATCGTCAAGATCTTTGATGCGCTCTAGGGCTAGCGCTTCGGCGGATCCTTTGGCCAGGGGTGAGGCCGCGCCCCCGTGGTGCTTCCAGACCAGGTAGTCAACAAAGTCTTGGATGGTGTGCAGCTCCTCTGCGGAAAGGGTTTTGAGCTGCTGGGTAATCTGTTCGACTAGAGGAGCTAGGGTGGTATTGTCCATGGCCATAGGGATGGAGCGATTGGGCCTATTGTGGCATTTTCGAGAGCAGAGTAGGGGGTCAGGCGGGCCTGTCTGCAACGGTGCAAAAGACCGCCTGACGGCGATCGCTCCACCCCCAACACCTGAGCAGGTTTACCCGTCGCCACCAGGTTGTCTTGGCCGGCGGTCTGACACAGGTTCAACACCCAATCGACACATCCCCTCCCTATGATCAGTGCTATGCAAAGCCTGTGGAGCCTGTCGGGGGGAGGCCGTTGCTAACCGGCGCTGGGGCCTTGATTGGGCCCAACGATTGGCGGCCATTTACCCGTTGTGGGAAGCGGCGGCTTACTTTTGGTGGATCCCTTCTCTTCGTTATGATGGGCGATGTGAGAGCTTTAGGCTAAGTCTGGTAGAGTCCGGCATTCGTTTATTTCCTATTGCCCTATGACTGCTGATGCTAAGTTCCCGCCTCGTAATCTAGCCTCGGCGATCGCGGTAGCACTGGTGGGGCTATTGCTTGGTGGGGTGCTGCTACAGGTTGGCGTTGGTCTATGGATCGACGAGAACTGGTTTTCTCACCTGGGCTATGGTCAGGTGTGGTTGATGAGTCGGGCGGCCCCGTGGGGGCTAGGGCTGGTGGTGTTTTTGGCTATGGCCCTGTGGCTGGGGCTCAACCTAGGTTTGGCCTGGCCCCAAGCAAAACGGCCCTGGCGGGGGCTAGTGGTGGTGCTGACCAGCGGGTCGGTAGCTGCGATCGCCATGGATCACTGGTTTACCTTTCTGGTGGCGCTGTTTCAGCAGCCGGTGGGCAGCACCGATCCGATTTTGCAGCACGACATCAGCTTTTACCTGTTCAGCCTGCCGCTGCTGCTTCAGCTCCAGCGATGGGGCTTTTGGGTAGGGGTGTTTACCTTTGCCTTAGTGGCTTTCTGCTACTGGCTCTGGTTTCGGCGGTTGCCAACGGCCTCTCAACCCCTGTTGGCTCAACGGGCACAGCGCCACTTGCTAGCCTTGGGTGGGCTGCTAATGCTGTTTCAGGGGTTGGGCCACTGGCTGGCTCGCTACACCCTGATGTACTCGAACCGAGGGTCTTTTGCCGGAGCCAACTACACCGATGTCCATGCTCAAATGCCTGCGGATCTCCTGCTGGCGGGTATGGCTTGGGTGGGGGCCCTGGCGTTGCTTTACCTAGCCGCTGTTAGACCTGCCCTGGCCTCCCTCAATGCGGCCCAGGCAAAAGCCGAGTGGGGCTGGCTGCCCTGGCAGGTAACCGGGCTGCTGCTGATTTTTGGCGGCTACGGGTTAGCGGCGATCGGGGTTGGCGTGCTCTATCCCGATATGGTGCAGCGTATTGCCGTATTGCCCAACGAGCTGGAGCGCGATCGCCCCTATATCGAGCACAACATTGCCTTTACTCGGGCGGGCTATAACCTCAGCGAGGTCGATGTGCAACCCTTTCAGGTCAACGATGATTTGACATCGGCGAGCCTCACCCACAATGCCGCTACCCTCAGAAACATTCGCCTCTGGGACAACGAACCTCTACTGGCCGCCTACCGCCAGCTCCAGGAAATTCGCCCCTACTACCAGTTCCCCACGGTCGATGTTGATCGCTACCCCATCGACGGCGACCTGCGCCAGGTCATGCACTCGGCCCGCGAACTCGACTACACTCTGATTCCCGAACGGGCCCGCACCTGGGTCAACGATCACTTCTTCTACACCCACGGCTACGGTCTAGCCCTGAGCCCGGTGAATGTGGTGACGCGGGTGGGGCTGCCCGACTTCTTTATTCAGGATATTCCTCCCCGGGCGACCAGTCCGGCGGCGGCAGCAGCGTTCCCCATCGACAACCCAGCCATTTACTTTGGCGAACTCACCGACATCGACGTGTTTGTCAACACCAACGCCCAGGAGTTGGACTATCCCAAGGAAGACGCCAACATCTACACCACCTACAAGGGCACGGGTGGTCTGCCCATTGGGGCGCTCTGGCAGCGTCTGATCTACGCCTGGCATTTTGGCGACTGGCAGATCTTGCTCAGTCAAGAATTTAAGCCCGACAGCCGGTTTTTGTTTCGGCGGCAAATTAACCAGCGGGTGCAGACCCTAGCCCCGTTTTTGCAGTACGACAACGACCCCTACCTGGTGATTGCCAATGGTGGTCTGTACTGGATGATCGACGCCTATACCACCAGCCGCTACTACCCCTACAGCGAACCGACCCCTGATGGCACCATCAACTACATTCGCAATTCTGTAAAGGTGGTGGTCGATGCCTACAACGGCAGCGTCGATTTTTATTTGGCCACCCCCGACGACCCGATTATTGAGACCTATCAGCACATTTATCCCAGCCTGTTTAAGCCCCTGGAGGCGATGCCGTCGGAGCTGCGATCGCACATTCGCTACCCCAACGACCTGTTTGAGGTGCAGACCCAGCAGTACGCCACTTACCACATGAGCGATGCCCAGGTGTTTTACAACAAAGAAGACCTGTGGCAAATTCCTGACCAGATTCGCCAGGATAAAGGCTCTATGGGTAATGGTGGGAGCGAAGGCGACAGCGCCAAGGACTGGCCGTTTAACTCATCCCTGCCTGGCCGCGCCCCCGACACCCAGCCCATGCCTCCCCACTACCTGATTCTGGAGCTATCGTCTATTGACGCCACTGCCAACTCCAGCCGTAGCGCGGAGTTTATGCTGCTTTCCACATTTACCCCGGTAAACAAGCAAAACCTGATCGCCTGGATGGCGGCTCGCTGCGACGGCGAGGAGTACGGCAAGCTGCTGGTTTACCAGTTCTCGCGAGACCGCCTGGTGTTTGGCCCCCAGCAGGTGGAGGCCCGCATCAGCCAAAATCCGCTCATTTCTGAGCAGATTTCCCTGTGGAACCAGCAGGGGTCTCGGGTTAACCGGGGCAGCCTCCTGATTATCCCGGTGGAGCAGTCGCTGCTCTACGTGCAGCCGCTGTATCTGGAGGCCGAAGACAGCAAGCTGCCCGAGCTTACCCGCGTGATCATTGCCTACCGCGACCAGGTGGTGATGGAACCTACCCTAGATCAGGCTCTACAGGCTCTGTTTACCCCTGAGTCAGCGGGCGAATCGGTGCTGCCCCTCGGCGACGCACCGGCCCTATAGTTGACCGCTTCAGAGGATTTCAGCCTTGAGCCTAGAACACCGGTACAGTAGGTCGAACCCGAGCGTTACTCTGGTGCCCTGGATCTGCCTGGGCATCTCGACTGGGAGGCTCTGCCACCATCCTGAGGAGGCAGAGCCTCCAGACACATTCCAATGCAGAGCATTGGAACGAGGTCCAACCGATTCTGTACCGATACTCTAGGACTTGTAGTCCTAGACTCAGCGGCCAATTACACCTGGCTGAGAAAAGAATGATTTTAGCCAGAAGGCAAAGTTCCCCGGCTGGGCCTCTGCCCTCTGGCGGTCCCCCTACAGCTGCCGGCCCTCCATTTCCACCAGGGCGCGAATGTCGCCCAGGGCGCTCTCGGGAAGAATGCCTTCGGAGACAAGCCTGGCAAACACCTCTTCTTCGCTGATATGGGCGGCGTGGTTGGCGACCTGGGTTTGCAGCGCGATCGCCAGCTCATGACGGTTGACTCCCATCGCTGAGATTTGCTCAAAGGCCCACTCGCTCCGATTCTGATAAAACTGAATACAGTCTTCGGCAATAATTGGTTCAACCGCCTGTTCAGATTCTAGGTGTTGAATTCGTTGGGCCACCTTGCGGCCTACGTAGGCGGTGGCGGCGTGGTATTCGTAGCGCACCATGGCGCGATGCTGGCGGTATTGGCGGCACCAGTTGCGCCCTAGCGCAAACCGCTGCACCTGCTTCACGGCAAAGTGCTCTAGCGCGGTCTCCGCAGCCCACATGGGGGGAATCTTGGGGGGAATAGTATGGGCCAATACATCGTCCCGCTTAGACTCCACCAGCAGGTTTAGCTTCCGCAGCACCGCCTCCGACAGCAGCCCCTGGTCGTAGAGATCGCGGTAGACCTGCTGCTCAATCTCCAGACCCTGCAACCAAAATACCTGGCGACCTAGGCCCGGATTTCTCTTCAGATCGTCCCAGATAATGGCAACCTCATTTTCGGCCCTGGCCAATGCGTTCTGATAATCTTGCCGCAGCTTTTGGATCACTGTTTCATCGAATAGGCCGACTGCCTCCAGCTTGTACAAATATCGCAGCACCTCTCGCTTAGCCAGCACCATGGCCTGGGCCTTACCGAGGGATTCTAAAACCGGCGGTTCATCTAGCTTGAGGTAGTGAATTACTTTGCCGGTAGTGGTGCCGCTGACCACGATCGTAAACAGCGCTACGCCGAGGGTCATAGCAATAATCAGCTCCCGATTGGGGTAACTGGTGGGCAGGCTCAGGGCCAGGGCTAGGGCTACCGCGCCGCGCAGGCCGCCCCAAAAGGCCACCACCTGGTAGCGCCAGCCGATCGGTTCTGTTTTGCGCTGCAAGCGATTTGAGATCGGCGTCAGGCCAAACACCACCACCGCCCGCGCCACGATCGCCATCACAATGGCCCAGCCCACCGACCACCAGAGGCTAGCATTACTGGCCTGGAGTTGAAAGATAAAGCCAGCGGTGGTAATGCCCACCAGCAAGAAGATCAAACTGTTGGCGATAAACGCGGCATATTCCCAAAACTCGTGCAGGTAGCGGCGCACACCTGGGCTGAGGTTCTGGTCGGCGTAGCGCCCTACCACGAGGCCCGCCATCATCACCGAGATCACCCCCGAGACATGGAAGAAGTAGTTGGCCGCGATGAAGGCGGCATAGGCCACAATCACCGTGACGGTGGTTTGAATGAGCTGGTTTTGGCGGGCCTGGGCAATGGAGTAGCCCATGATGGTGGCGATCAGCGCCCCCACCACCAGGCCGCCCCCCAGCACCACAAACACATTTACAGAGGCCTGCTCAACCGTATCAACGCCAAACTCTCGGGCCGCCACCGCCGCCAGCACCAGATCAAAGAGAACGATGGCGGTGGCGTCGTTGAGCATGCTCTCGCCTTCGACCAACATGGTTAGCCGTTTGGGCACGCCAAAATCTTTGAACAGAGCAATCACCGCCACCGGGTCTGTCGCCGAGATCAACGCCCCAAATAGCAGTGCGCCCCCCAGCGACAGCGGCGTAAGCCAGGCCAGACTGCCGCCGACTATCAGCGCAGAGACTAGTAACCCCGGTCCTGCCAAAATTAGCGCCGGGGTCAAGGTTTTTAGCAGTACTCGGTTGTCAAGATTGAGAGCCGACTCAAAAATCAGCGGCGGCACAAAGATATAGAGAATTAGGTTGGGAGAGAGGGTCAGGACGTTGAGGGTCTCGAAGGGTAGCCCAGTCTGGGTCAGCAGTCCCAGACCCAGCCCGATAATCACCAACCCAATGGTGTAAGGAAAATTGAGGCGCTTTAGGGTGACTGCTCCCAGGCAGGCTACCAGCAATAAAAACAGAATTTCGATCTGGGCCGTCAGGAGTGGGCTATGTAGGCTGTCCATTGATTCGTTGCAACATTATTGATGTATTGACATGGCGAAGGTCTCTCAGTGTGAAATTCCCCGGTGCCGGAGGAGCGGCGAAGCGTGCTCCTACCGATAGAGAAATATTGCTTCACATATGAGACTGAAATTAGGAGAGTCGTATGGCAATGCTGTGTCAAACCTGTGACATAGTGTCACATCTCTCCCCCAGGGCAATTGGATGTACCTTAGACTCGGCCAAGCCTACAACTGCTCAGGCCAAAATCGCCCAGCCAAAACTCACCCTAGCTATGGCCTAACTCGCCCCGGTAAACTGCACCCGATAGATGCGGTTGTTGGCCTCTTCCGTGAACAGCAGACTGCCGTCGGGCAGCACCAATAGCCCCACCGGGCGGCCCCAGGTGGTAGGGCCGCTGGGATCGGTCAAAAAGCCGGTTAGAAAATCTTCGTAGTAGCCCTGGGGCCGCCCGGCTGTGTCAAAGGGGATGAAGACCAGCTTGTAGCCGGTGCCCTGGCTGCGGTTCCAGGAGCCACGAAAGGCGACAAAGGCCCCATTGCGGTATTTTTCGGGGAAGGTGTCGCCGGTGTAAAAGCGCAGCCCCAGGGCCGCCGAGTGGGCCTGGAATAAGACATCGGGGGTTTGGGTTTGGGCGGCCAGATCGGGCCGCTTGCTGCGGTTCCCGGAGGAAGCGCCTTGCGAATTGCCCTGGAGCTGTCGGGGGTCAAGGCGATCGGGCGACAAATACGCGTAGGGCCAGCCAAAGAACTCCCCTGGCTGAAGACGGGTAAAGTAGTCGGGCACCAGGTCATCGCCCAGGCCATCGCGCTCGTTGACTGTGGCGTAGAGGTCGGCGGTAACGGGGTTAAAGTCTAGCCCCACGGGGTTGCGCAGGCCTGAAGCAAAGGTCTCTTGCCCCGAACCATCGAGGTTCATCACCTGTACCGAGGCGCGGGGCGACGGTTCTTCGTTGACGTTGGACTGGGAACCAATGGAGACGTAGAGCTTGCTCTGATCGGGGGCGATCGCCACATTGCGGGTCCAGTGCTGGCGGTAGCCATTGCCGGGCAGCCGGGCGATTCTTTGTCCCGTTCCCGTCAACGCCCCCTGCCCCAGCATGTAGGGAAACCGCAGCACCGCATCGGTATTGCCCAGAAAAAAGGCATCGTCGCTAAAGGCCATACCAAAGGGGATATTCAGGCCGTTGCTAGCATTGGCAAAGATAGAATTCTGGTCGGCAACCCCATCGCCGTTGCTGTCTCGCAGGCGGCGAATCTGGTTCTGCCGGGTTTCGGTCACTAGCACATCGCCCTCGGGGGTCAGGGCTAGCCAGCGGGGAGCGTCTAACCCCTCGGCAAACACGTTGACGGTAAAGCCGGGGGGCACGGCCAGGGTCGGGCTCTGGGGAATCGCCACCACCTGGGGCGATTTCGATGCGCTGTCGCTGGCGTAGGGTTGGGGCAGGTCAGCCACGGAAATTTGGATTGGCGTGGGTTGTAGCGGCGTGGTGGCGATCAGGCTGTCGACGGGCACCGCCTGGGAGACGGCCGGGTCAGCGGGCGACTCTGAGGTGGCGACGGGCGGCTCGGGAGAGGCGGCGCAGGCGACTATGCTTAAGCAACTGCCCAGGGCCAGGGCGGTGCCCAGACGACTGTTCATAGAAACAAATAGAGAAGCGACTTCTACACGATAAAAGTCTTAGCCGCAGTTGGCATCGGTCGATCGCGGTAGGGGCGAATGGCCTTCGCCCAACCACCTGGGCATCCCAACAGAGACCAGGTGTGCATGACAAAGACCCCGCCACCGGCCAACCCATCCGCATCCTCACCAAATGGATACGCCATTGACCCACCCCGTAGGGGCAAACGGTCGTTTGCCCTCGGGGTCTTTCGCATCCCACACCAGACCTGTGTCTATTGCCCCGGTGGTCGGGCGAAGGCCATTCGCCCCTACATCGCCATTCCCCCGTAGGGGCAAACGGTTGTTTGCCCTCGGGGTCTTTCGCATCCCACACCAGACCTCTGTCTATTGCGCGAGTTGGTAGGGCGAATGCCATAAAGCCTCTGGCTTGGCTACGCCAACGCCCCTACGCGGCCTGATCACGCCACTCCTGGGGGCGCTTCTCCAGAAACTCTAGAAACTCAGACACCACGCCATTGGTCCAGCCGAAGCCGATTTCGTTAGAGCTGTAGCCAAACTGGATATCGGCCGATACGTTGGCGGAGCAGCGCTCCACATCGTACTTCTCCACCAGGGTGCCAGTTTTCTCAAACTCCTGCACCACCATGCTGACAAATTTGAACGCCACCCGCTGGGCCTCGGTTTCGTAGCCAGCATTGGCCAAGCCGTGGACTGCAAACCACTGCAGGGGAGCCCAGCCAAAGGGCGCATCCCACTGATTACCAGAGACATGGGTGCTGGTGAGCAAGCCACCGGGAGCCTCAAACTTCCAGAGGTTTTCCACCACTCGCTTGGCCTGGTAGGGGGAGGCCAAACCAGCCCACAGGGGCATAAAGGTGGTGACAAATTCGTAGGGGCGGCGGTTCTCGGTGTGGGGGTTGTAGTCAAAGTACAGCCCGGCTTCGTCGTCCCATAGGTAGCGATTGATCAACTGCTGGCGGTGCTGGGCGCGGGCCTGCCAAATTTTGCTGTCCCAGCTGCGCTCTAGAACATGGTAGAACTCCGCCAGGTCTTGCTCCATTTGGTAGAGCAGCACGTTGAGACACACCGGCGCGTAGTGGATAATGTCGGCGCTAAAGGGGCCAAAGCGGTTGGTAATGTCAAACCCCGACTCCCGCATCGAGCGATCGCCCTGGTAGTACAAATCCGTCAGCTCGTCGGTCTCGGCGTTGTAGAACAGGCTGACGTCGTAATCTTCAATGTCGTGTTCGCGGAAGTACTCGCGCACCCGGTCGTAGTGGGTGCGGCCCGCCTCGTCTCGCTCAGAGCTGACCACCTCGGGGGCGGGGCCGTGGCCCAGGGCGTGGTAGTGGGAGAGCCCGGTGACCGGGTTAAAGTGGGGCGGCACCATCCAGTAGTAGTAGTAGCGCTCCATCACCGGCAGCAGCGATTGCAGCCAGTCGCGATCGCCCGTGTGCTCAAACACGGCCTTGGCCATCAGCGAGAGCACCGGCGGCTGCGATCGATTGAGCATGTAGGTGCGGTTGGCGTTGAGCACGGTGCCGTAGTGCTGCACCTGATAGATAAACTGATCGACCATACTCTTGGCCATCGGCAGTTCACCATCCTGCAGCAGGCCCAGCACAATAAAGTAGCTGTCCCAGCCATACATTTCATTGAAGCGCCCGCCGGGTACCACATAGTCGTGGGGCAGGTATAGCAAGCCGTGCTCCTCAATCTGGCCGTAGTCGGCGGGCAGCACCCGCAGATCGATCTGGGCAAACTCTTCGGGGCTCAGCGCCTTTTGGAGGGCGCATTCCACCGCAAAGCGGTCTTCCTGGGGCGAAATGTAGACAGGCCAGGGGTCCCCCGGTTGGTGGGGAACTTTTTCGTCACGGGCGGCTTCTAACACATGGCTGAGGGAGCGGGAGAGGGTCTGCCAGGAGGTTTGGATGTACGCACGGATCGCACGTACCTGCCAGGGGGTAAGCTCGCTGGCGGGCGAGGAGATAGGTATGATCACTGGCCAAAAGCTTTAATGTCTACCCTTCCAAACTAGCTATTTCTCCCGCTAACGAGTAGAGCAACTGGGAAGGTTTGCAATATCTTGCTAATTGGCACACGGGGCTGATCCCGGTGCTTTACATCGGTGAGGGCATCGGTCCAGGGCCCCTTCAGGCCGGGGGGCAGCACCAGGGCGGTGTCACCCCACACTGCCTTACCGTAGGGGGCCTGATCGGGGCCGATCAGACTGGTGAGAAAGCGGGGCACAATGGCGATCGCGCTCTGGCCATTCCAGGTTCTGGCAAAGGCAACGATGTGCTCGGCCCGCTCCCCTTCCACGGCGATAGGCAGGTAGGCACCCTGTTCAAACACCGCCCGGTACTGCTGACGCACCGCCAGGGTGCGGGTAATCAGGTATAGCTTGAGCCGACCATCGTGGCGAGTGGTCCAGAGATCGGAGAGCAAACTCCGCAGATCGATGCGGCAGCGGCGTTTGATCTCCTGCAGGTAGGAGATCCGCTCGTCGTAGTCCACCGGGCGACGGTTGTCGGGATCGACCAGGCTAAAGTCCCACAGTTCCGATCCCTGGTAAATGTCGGGCACCCCAGGGGCGGTGAGCTTGAGCAGGGTTTGGGAGAGGGAGTTGTAGATGCCGTACTCGGCAATTTTCCGCTGGAAGGGGCGAAACTCAGCCAAAAATTCGTTTTGGCTTGAGTCCTTCAGGATCAGCTCCACAAAGGCCACAAAGCCATCTTCGTACTCCGTATCGGGGCGCAGCCAGGCGGTGTAGACCTTGGCCTCTCGCACGGCCTTGATGACGTACTCCTTCACCCGCTCCCCAAAGGTCTGGTACTCCTGGGGGTCGTTGCCCCAGGGCATGGCCCCCACCAGGGTTTGGTAGAGAAAATACTCGTTGTTGGGGTCAGGGATGGTGCGCTTTTGGGTCACCCGTTTGAAGGGGTCGTTGAGGGCCTGCCAGCGGCGCACCTGCTGATCCCACTCTGCGGGAATCTCCGATAGAACATTGAGCCGGGCCCGCACATCTTCGCTGCGTTTGGTGTCGTGGGTGGAGGTGGTGTTGAGGGTGTGGGGCCACTGCCCCAGCTGCCGCTGGTTAAAGGCGTGGAACTCCTCCAGGGTGACCCCAAAGGTGCCGGGATCGCCCCCCACTTCGTTGAGGGAGATCATGCGGTTGTAGACGTAGAACAGGGTATCTTCTAGACCCTTGGCCATCAGCGGCCCCGTAAACTGCTGAAACCGCATGGTGAAGTGGAGCCATTCGGCCTGGTCGGCTTCGCTGAGCACATCCTCGTAGTTGAGGGTTAGCACTTTTTCCACAAAGGCCAGCTCATTTTGCAGCTGGGGAATGCGCTTGTAGGCCTTGCCCACGGCCTCATGGATATAGGCCCGATCGCGATCGCTGACCCCGTCTTCATTGATGTAGGTGCAGTACACCGAAAACTGCACCATCACCTCGAGAATCACCTTGCGCAGGCCGCTAAGGGTAAAGTCGCGCCCATAGCGGTATTTACCGGCGATGCCCTTGAGCAGGTGGCCCAGGTTATCCACATCGCCCACCAGGTTAGTGGCGGCAATCAGACGCTTGCGATCGATCATCCAGTCGGCGTAGACGGGCGGCTGGTCGACCATGCGACGATAGATCGCGTTGAAGGCCTTCTCCTGGCTGCGCTGGCAAAACAGACCATTCACCTGGTTTAAAAAGTCATAGCCGGTGGTGCCCTGAATCGGCCAATCCTCGGGCAGGGTTTCGTCCCGCTCTAGAATTTTTTCAACCACCACGTAGAGGTCGTCGCCGCACTTGGTGCGCAGCCGCCGCAGATAGTGTTCGGGGTTGTAGAGGCCGTCCAGGTGGTCGACGCGCAACCCCTGAATCTGGCCCGATTTGACCAGCTGAGCGATCAGGGAATGGGTCTTTTGAAAAACCTTGATGTCTTCAATGCGCAGACAGATCAGCTCGTTGACGGTGAAAAAGCGACGGTAGTTGAGTTCTTCGGCCCCCACCTTCCAGAAGGACAGGCGAAAGAATTGATCGGAGAGCAGATTGTCGAGCAGATCGTAGCGATCGCCATTGCCCCCGGTTTCGCCGTTAAAAACCGCCAGGTTTTGCTGAATAAACCCCCGCACCTCCTCGCTGCCGTTGTATAGCTCCCACAGCAGTTCCTTAATAAAGAGTGCCTGATCCTTGCGCTCGCGGCCGGTGGTCTCCGTGGAGATGTTTTTGGCCATGTAGAGAATGCCCAGCAGCTTGACGAAGTCGGGGTTGCTGCGACCCAGCACCCGGGCCAGCCGATCCATATCGTGGGTCAAAAACCGGGCGTAGGATTCGATCCGCAGGGGAATCCACAGGTTGTAGTAGTTGACGGTGAGGCCATCCTCGTCGTAGTCGAGGGTGATTTCACCCCGCCCCAGACAGCTGCCATAAAAATCGCCCAGCAGGGGAGTCAGCAGCTTGCCCTTAAAGTCGTCGTAGGGGTGCTCCCACTCCACATCAAAAAAGTCGCTGTATTCGGAATGGGGGCCGTGCTCCAAAATGTCGATTAGAAATGGGTTTTCACTGTCGTAGGCCATGTGGTTGGGGACGATATCCTGCAGCCAGCCCATGCCCCGCTGGCTGAGGTCGCTGGTGAGTTGGGTAAACGCCTCCTCAGTGCCCAGTTCAGGGTTGAGCTGGCTGGGGTCGACAATGTCGTAGCCGTGGGTGCTGCCCCGGCGAGCTTTGAAGATGGGCGAGGCGTAGATATCTGATACCCCCAGCTCCTCCAGATAGGTGAGAATGCGCTGGGCGGACTGGAAGCCAAAGCTGGGGTTGAACTGCAGGCGGTAGGTGGCGAGGGGAATTCTCATGGGGCAAAGCAAAAAGGGGGCAAGAACCTGATGGAAGCAGACAAGGACCTAAACTGAGGGCGTTTAGCCTCGGCGGTGGCCAGTGATGTTGACTGTGACGTTGACCGTGACGTTGACAGGAACCTGAGGCTGGGACCGGGCAGGGGGGGTGCAAAGGTTTCAGACAACCTAGGCCTGCCTGTGGCTGGCAACCGCTAAGGGCGGTCGAGCCGTTCGTAGAGGACAAAGCTGTGGGGGTGTAGCCGCATCTTAGCGCCGGTTTCTAACACCGCTGGGGCCTCGCTGCCGGGGCCCAGCCAGTCGGCAGCGGCAGAGTCTAGCCGCCGCTGCCAGCGGCCATCGAGCAGGGGACAATAGGACAATGCCTCGGGCAGCACATTCATCCACACCAGCACCTCAGAGCCAGGCTGCCAGCGCTGCCAGCAAATCATCCCCTCGGCCTCGGTACAGCGGGCTACCAGATTCTGGCGAGTCCCGGTAGCCAAGGCCGGCAGGCGGCGCCGCAGCTGTAGGAGGGTTTGGTAAAACCGCCAGAGGGTGCCGTGGTGGCCCTCGGCGTGCTGTTCCCAGTGCAGTTGGCAGCGGTGGAAGGTCTCCAGTCCGGCGGCGTCGGGGGGTTCCCCTAGGTTGTGGAAGGCGGCAAACTCCTGCTGGCGGCCCCGCCGCACCGCCGCCACCAGGTCGGCATCGCCATGGTCGATGAAATAGAGAAAGGGGGCGGTTTCGCCGTATTCTTCGCCCATGAACAGCAGGGGAATGTAGGGCGACAGCAGCACCGCTCCGGCGGCCAGCTTCAGCCCCTCAAAGGTGGTCAGGGTACTGAGGCGATCCCCCAGCATGCGGTTGCCCACCTGGTCGTGGTTTTGGGCACAGACGATGAACTGCTCGGGGGGGCGATCGCGGGCATCGTTGCCGTGGCGTCGCTGGCGGTGGCGCGAGTAGATGCCGTCGTAGACAAAGCCATTTTGCAGGGCCTTGACCCACTGATCAGGACTGCCAAAGTCTTCGTAGTAGCCGCCGCTTTCGCCGGTCAGCAGGGTGTGGAGGCTGTGGTGAAAATCGTCACTCCACTGGGCGTCGAGGCCGTAACCGCCCTGCTCTGGCGGAGCAATAATGCGTCGGTCGTTGAGATCACTCTCAGCCATCAGGTAACAGGGGTAGCCGCGCGCCGCCGCCAGGGGCTCTGCCACCGCCTTCATCTCAGCCAGAATGTGGGTGGCGCTAAAGTCATAGATGGCGTGGACGGCATCCAGACGCAGGCCATCGATGTGGTAGTCCTGAATCCACATCCGCACATTGTCGAGGACAAAGTCGCGTACCCCATCGCTGTGGGCGTCGTCAAAATTGATCGCCGATCCCCAGGGGGTGTTGTAGCGCTGGGTGACGTAGGGGCCAAAGCTGCCGGTGTAGTTGCCTTCGGGGCCAAAGTGGTTGTAGACCACATCGAGCACCACGGCGATGCCTTCCCGGTGGCAGGCATCGATCAGGCGCTTGAGCCCCTCGGGTCCGCCGTAGCTGGTCTGCACCGCAAAGGGGTAGACCCCGTCGTAGCCCCAGTTGCGATCGCCCGGAAATTGCGCCACGGGCATCAGCTCTACCGCCGTAATGCCCAGGTCCTTGAGCACCGACAGGCGGGGAATAATTGCCTCGAAGGTGCCCTCGGGGGTAAAGGTGCCGACGTGGAGTTCGTAGAGAACGTAGTCGGTCAGCGGATGCCCCTGCCAGGTAGTTGATCCCCAGAGATGGGCCTGGGGATCAACCACCTGGGATGGTCCGTGCACCCCCTTGGGCTGGTAGCGAGAGGCCGGGTCGGGTCGCCGCAGGTCATCATCCAGCACCACCTGGTACAGTGCACCGGGACTGACCCCGTCGATCAGGGCCGCCCAATAGCCACCGGGCCGGGGGCTGAGCGGCACCGTTCTGGCTGGATTTTCGAGCAGTTCAATGGCTACCTGCTGATGCAGTGGAGCCCACACCCGAAATTCACATTGGTTCTGCCCCAGATAGTTCGCTCCGATCATGGCCGAGCCGCCTCAAGGTAAACATCATCACCCCTCATGGGGTCTTTACCAAGTGTGACTAGAATTTAACCATTATTTTATAGAGTTGCGTCATGCGATATGGACAGCCGCAAGATAGAGCCTGGGCTAGCTAACCTCGACCAGGGTTGCGGCAGTCGGCCTCACCAGGCTCGAGGGGTTGAACGGCGGGCCTCAGCCATGCCTCTACCTGCCGACAAGGCAAAATGTTTTGTCTTGTGGCGTTGGGCCCATGGCCAAAATTTTTGCTTTTAAAATGGAGTTTAAGTAGTCCGTGGCGTCAGGATAGCGCTGGCCAGTTCGCTGAGGACATGGGCCATCGCTGGGCGCAAAAACTGGGGCGGCGAACTGGCCTATCGCCACATCGCCCAGAAGGCTCTGACGCAATGTCCTAACCCTTCTGGCGATGGCTTATTAACACCGGGGCAGGGTTGCAGAGGCGCTGGGTGAGCACCGCGCGACCTACCCTAGGCAAGACACCAGGGGATTGCAACGGTATTGCAGTCGCTAGGGACTCATCCTTTCGCCGCGGAGGTCTGCCATGCAAGACGTTTCCCTAAAATCTTTTCCACAGTTATTGACTGGCTTGGTGGCGTTGGCTCTGGCCCTGGTGGCGAGTGCCTGGATTGGGGCCGATGCCCTGCGCGACGTTAAGCGAGCTAATGATGTGCTGGTGGTCACGGGGTCGGCCAAGCGTCCGATTCGGTCAGATTCAGTCATTTGGCGCGTGTCGGTGTCTAGCCAGCGCC
The DNA here is from genome assembly GCA_041739575.1 of Nodosilinea sp. Taxonomy (GTDB): domain Bacteria; phylum Cyanobacteriota; class Cyanobacteriia; order Phormidesmidales; family Phormidesmidaceae; genus Nodosilinea. Next base: position 23,910 of record JBGSNT010000184.1, read on the forward strand.
CTTCCGCCCCAGAGGCTTACCAAGATCTGAAGCGCCAAACCAATCGCCTGCAGGCCTATTTCAAAGAGAAGCAGGTGCCAGCCGAGGCGGTGACCCCAGGTGCCCTCGAAACCTACGCGATTCCAGCGGTGGATAGCAATGGCCGCGACACTGGGCAGATCGCAGCCTATCGGTTAACCCAACGGTTTGAGGTGCGCTCCGGAGATGTCGATCGCTACACCCAGCTGGCCCAGCAGTCGGCGGAGCTAATCAACGACAACATCAATATCGTGTCTGAACCGCCCCAGTACCTCTACACGCAGCTGGGTCAGGTGCGGATTGAAATGGTGGCTGAGGCTACCCAAGACGCCAAGGCCAGGGCCGAGGCGATCGCCGACAGCACCGGTGGCCAGGTGGGCGGTGTGCGCAGTGCCAACACCGGGGTTTTTCAAATTACCTCCCGCGACTCTACCGATGTCAGCGACTACGGCATCTACGACACCAGTTCCATCGACAAGGATATTACCGCCGTTGTGTCGGTCACCTTTAGCCTGGAGTAACCTATCGGCAGCAGACCTCCCCGACCTTGATACATTTCAAACAACCCGGATGATGGGCCAAGGGCGACTCCCTGGTTCAATTCATTGTCGACAAACAGGGTGAGGTGCCTGGAGTCATTTTGGTTTTAAGGCCAGGCGCTACGGTTTGGCGATCTACACCTTCCATCAGGCCCAGAGTTCCAATCCTTGCCCGGTTTTGAGGCCGGGCGCTACCCAAGACTCTCAATGTCAACGGGCTATTCCAAGTGCGTGAATAGGCTGATGCCCTTCAGATTTGAATTGGCGCCTCAATGGTTTAAAGCTGGCCAAAGCCCTTCTTTTTCTTCTGGCTTTTCTGCTTTTTGTTGCTGGGGGCGCGAAAACCAGGTTGCGACCCGCCGCCCGGCAGCCCTGGCATGCCGCCGCCCATACCAGGCATACCGCCCATACCTGGCATGCCGCCGCCCATGCCGGGGAAGCCGCCGCCGCGCCCCATCTGCTGCATCATCGTGCGCATCTTGGTGAAGTCGCTGACCAGCTTACCCACGTCCTTTTCCTGGTGGCCCGAGCCCTTGGCAATGCGGCGCCGGCGGCTGGGGGAGCTGGAGAGCAGGTTGGGCTGCTTGCGCTCTTCGGTGGTCATGGAGTTGATCATGGCCTCGGAGCGCTTCAGCTGCGCCTCACCCTGCTCCAGCATGTCGCCGGTAATTTGCTTGCCCATGCCGGGGATCAGCTTCATAATGCCACCCAGAGAGCCCATGCTCTTCATAAAGCGCATCTGCTTGAGAAAGTCGTCGAAGTCAAACTCGGCTTCGAGAATTTTCTGGGTCAGCTTTTCGGCATCGCCCAGGTCGACGGCTTCCTGGGCTTTTTCGACCAGAGTAAGCACGTCGCCCATGCCGAGAATGCGGGAGGCCATGCGATCGGGGTAGAAGGGCTGTAGCGCCTCCACCTTTTCGCCCACGCCGATGAACTTGATCGGCTGGCCCGAAATCTGGCGCACCGACAGGGCTGCTCCGCCCCGCGCATCACCATCCATTTTGGTCAGAATGGCGCCAGTGATGCCAATTTGGTCGTGGAAGGTGCGGGTCAGGTTGGCCGCCTCCTGGCCAGTCATGGCATCGACCACCAGCAGCACTTCGTCGGGTTGGATAGCGGTCTTGATGTCGGCCAGCTCGGCCATCATCTTCGGGTCGATCTGCAAACGGCCCGCCGTGTCAACGATGACGGTATCGACGCCGTCGGCCTTGGCCCTTTCGATGCCCTGGCGAGCAATGTCGACGGGGTTGGCGTCGGTGCCCAGCTCAAACACGGGCACGTCGATCTGCTTACCCAGGGTGATCAGCTGATCGATCGCCGCCGGACGGTAGACGTCGGTGGCCACCAGCAGGGTGCTGCGGTTTTCTTTGCGCAGGTGCAGGGCCAGCTTGGCGGTGGCGGTGGTTTTACCGGTGCCCTGGAGGCCCGCCATCAGCACTACGGTGGGCTTGGTGGGGGCGTCGGCCAGGGGGGCGTTGGTGTCGCCCATCAGCCGGATCAGCTCATCGTTAACCACTTTGATGAACTGCTGGTCGGGGCTGACCCCCTTCACCACCTCGATGCCCAGGGCGTTTTCCTTCACCTGGGCGATAAAGTCTTTGATTACCTGGAGGTTGACGTCGGCCTCCAGCAGGGCGCGGCGCACCTCGCGCAGGGCGCTGTCGATGTTAGATTCGCTGATTTTGTCCTGACCACGCAGGCTTTTCCAGGCAGATTCAAGGCGATCGGAAAGGGCTTCAAACATGGTTCAGCGGCGAAAACTATTATTCCCAAACAGAATATCTATTCTAAAGGGTGAGGGCCCTTGGCGGAGTGCGCTAAGGATTTAGACCCCTCGCGTTGGAACGGAAACCCCCAGCGGCAACTGGGTACTCTACTCCTAGGGGAACCCCAGCTGCAGGACTGGGGTAGAGGATTGTATCCAGGGTGCATCAAGGCGGGAGGTTTACAGCTTCTCCGTAAAATCCCTGGATTCCGCAAAGACTTTAGCCTTGCTTCGGAATACCAGCGGGTTGCCTTGTAAGTTCTTGAAGGTGAACCAGGTGCGACTATGGCTAATGAATCGTCTTTCTGCCTTGATACCAATCCATCGACCGGGGCTGAAGCTATGCCAATGGTCGATCTTAGCCATGCCCTAGACGGCGCTGAAGGCAATTGTCTAGGGGGAGAAACCCCTGCTGCCGCTGGCGATCGCCCCAATCTGCCCTGGCTCGATCTAATTCAGCACTACAGCCACTTGGTGATGGCGGTGGTGGATGTCGCCACCCAGATCGACGCACCCACCCAGGCCCATCCGGTGCTGTTTGCTAACCAGTATTTTTGTCGCTTGACGGGTGTTCATGCTGTCGGGGGGCACCTCGACCTGAGCTTTTTTGAGCGCCTGGCCCTGGCCGATCAGAAGGCGCTGCGGGAAAGGTTTCGCCGCCATTTCTTAAATGCCCTGCTGCACTATGCCTACGGACAGCCCGACTTAGTGTCCCAACGGCTGCTGCACGAGCCCCTGGTGGTTAGTCTGGTCGATTCTGACGGTGGCCAGGTGCGCAAAATTGAGTTGCGCCTGCGTACCGCCGATAGTGGCTTGCAGATTACGGCGATGACTCCGAATCTGCAAACCAGCCTGGCGACCTGCTGGCCTGAAACGCCTAGCGGAGGGCAGGTCGCCACCCAGTTGCTGGGTAAGGAACCCGCCTTTAAGCAACTGCTGGCTGCTCTCAATCCGGGGAGCTACAACGCCAACGGTTTAATTCTCATCGAGGGCATTGATGTCACGGAGAGGGAAACCCTCAAGACCTTAATTGAGCTGCTGGTGGGCCATGAGTCGGTGCTGGGTACCAGTCGTTTTAATCAGGCCAATGGGCTGATTAAAGAGCTGTTTGGAGCCGCCGACAGCTTTATGATGAGTGCCGAAGGCAGCCAGGCCCAGATGTTTACGGCCATCGACCAGCCGGAATGGCAGACGGTTACCTATGCTGTAGAGGAACTGCGCGGTTCGTCCTTTTGGCGGGCCATGGAACAGCACGAGGTAGTCAACGTGCCTGACCTCAGCCTGGACTGTCACACCTCGGGCGAACAGGCGTTGTTTGCTCAGGGAGCGCGATCGCTGCTGCTGATTCCCCTGGTTATGCGCACAGCCCGGCTCGGGGATAGCTCGGCCCGCATGGTGGGGTTAGTGGGGTTGGCTAGCCCCCAGCCCTACGCTTTTGACCAGGCGGACTGTAGCCGTGCCACCACCCTTATACCAGCGCTAACGGCAGCCATGCGCCACAGCGTGCAGGACCGGTTTACCAATATTCATCCCTCGGTGCGGTGGCGGTTTGAGCAGGAGGCCGAGCGCCTCAGCCTGGGCCTACCCCCGGCACCGATTGTATTTGAGGGGGTGTATCCGCTGTACGGCATCTCCGACATTCGCGGTTCGTCCGACGAGCGCAACCGGGCGATTCAAACCGATCTGCTGACCCAGTTTGGGCTGGCCCGAGCGGTGGTCGCGGCGGCTAGCCAGGGGGTGGGTAATGCCCTAGTGGATCAGCTAGGGTTAGATTTAGCCGACCATATTGCCGCCCTAGAGGGCGGGGTCACTGTAGATTCTGAGGTGACGCTGCTGCGCTACCTACAGCGCGAGGTGGAGGTGCACTTTGACTACTTTGCCCAGCACAGCGGTGAAGCAGAGGCTGCGATCGCCCAGTACCAGGCGGCCATCGATCCCAACCACGACTCTGTCTATGCCGCCCGCGCTTCCTACGACCAAACCATTGAAAACATCAACGGGCTGCTGCGCGACACCTGGAACCAGTGGCAACAGTCAATGCAGGCCATTACTCCCCACTACTGCGATCTAGAGGCCACTGACGGCATCGATCACATGATCTACGCGGGACAGGCTATTGACCCCAGCTTTACTACGTTTCAGCTCAAGGCTTTGCGCTATGAGCAACTGCGGGCGGTGTGCGACTGTGCCCGTCAGGGCTTCGCCCTCAAGGCGGCCTACCAAACTGACATGACCCTTACCCATCTGGTCTTGGTGCAGGGGGTCACGGTGGATATCTGTCACGATGAAACGACCGAGCGTCTGTTCGACGTGCGGGGCACCCGCGATACTCGCTATGAAATTGTCAAAAAGCGAATCGATAAAGCCCGGGATGCCGAAACCGGCGATCGCATTACCCAGCCCGGCATGCTGACGGTGGTCTACGCCACCGGCGAAGAGTGGCAAGAGTACCAGCGCTACCTGGGCTACCTACACCGCGAAGGAGTGGTGGACGATCACATTGAGCAGGGTGCCGTCGAGCCGTTGCAGGGGGTCAGCGGGCTTAAGTTTGCCCGAGTGCGAGTCAATCCTGAATAGCCAAAGCCCCAAAAACTAGCAACCAGAGTTCTGGTGTAGCATCCCCTGTCTCAGCGGATGCGGCCTAGAACTCTGGTTGCCCATTAAGGTGATTTCTGGGAAACAAAATACCCATGTAGGATGGGCAAAGCTTGCGTGCCCATCAAAGCAATTTCCTGGTGATGGGCACGGGCAAAGCCCTTTGCCCATCCTACTCTCAGGGGAAGTTCTTTCTAAGAAATCTCCTAAGCAAAATTGACGGGACTGGCTGCAATCATCTAGCGGCTCAGCCCGGGCGGTAAGCCACGGCCATCATCCACCTGGCGTTGTAGCCCTGGGGGCAGACTTTGGCCCGCCTCGATCGCTAGGGGCGTTTCGGTGGCGACAGCCCCTTCAGCCCCGGACTCGGATAGATCGATATCAACTTCTTCAAGGGCTACGTCTGGAGCTTCGACGGTCACCGCCGGGTCCTCAACTATGGCTTCAAAAGACTCAAACAAAGGCAGAGTTTCCCCTGTCACTGGCGCGCTGGACTGGGGACGATGCCCACGGCCCTGACCAGGACTAGCTTCTGCGGCAGTGACAGCGACCGTTGCAGTGATTAGCAAACTCATGGTGGCCATGCCAATGTGCGATCTCAGGTTCATGGTGGTCATCCTTGTAGGAGGTAGCGATGGGGTGATACACAGCCAGCCAGGCCCGGTGACCTCATCTATGGGTTCCAGCCTACCCGCGCTCTATGGGTCTTTGTCATCTGTAGATACACGCTAGATGCACTCTTAATAATGGCTTCTCAACACACTCTCAGAATGCACTCATGGGGTGTTCATGGGGGGCGAGTTAAGTAGTGACAGCTGAGCAAGGGCACGAGTCCTAATGCCCAGTCCAGGTTTAGCGGCTTGCTAGACAAGCGTTTGGTCGCAACGGTTAGTCAGCGACCCTTATGTGAGGGTCAACGCTACTGTGCTTACGTCCCAGTCCTTCCCCCCTAGGAATTGCTATGAAGCTTCAATATTTGGCAGCCCTGCTGGCCTCATCTACGTTGACCGTTGGCGCAATGGCTCTGCCGGGTGCGATTAGTACTGTTGTCGCAGCCCCCTGCGCTGGCGCCGCTGGCACAGTGAACCCTTGTGCCGGTGCTAATCCCTGTGCCAGTGCCAACCCTTGCGCCAGTGCTAATCCCTGTGCCGGCGCGAATCCCTGTGCTGGAGCTAACCCCTGTGCCAGTGCTAATCCTTGTGCTGGCTCGGATCCCTGCGCTGGAGCTAATCCCTGCGCCGGAGCGAATCCTTGTGCTGGCGCGGATCCCTGCGCTGGCGCGAACCCCTGTGCTGGGGCTGATGTGGTGCAGGCGTTAGCGCCGCCCCATCCTCAGGTTTATGTAGAGTCAACCACCAACCTGGCTATTCGCGGGGCCGACCCCGTGGCCTACTTTACCGAGGGAGCAGCGGTAGCGGGCAATGCAGCCTACAGCTACACCTGGAATGGGGCTACCTGGCAGTTTAGCTCTGCCCAAAACCGAGCTCTGTTTGCGGCCAATCCTGAGGCCTATGCCCCCCAGTACGGCGGGTACTGTGCCAAGGCCATGAGTGAAGGCAACCTGGCTTCAGTGGATCCTCGAGTATGGGCCATTGTGGACGGTAAGCTTTACCTGAACTACAGCCTGGATGTACAGCAGCAGTGGCAGGAGGATATTCCTGGCAATATCGTCAAGGGCGATGCCAACTGGCCTGAGGTGTTAACCGTCAAGACGTTCTACGAGAATATGGTCTCCTGGACTCGCTAGAAGCACCTTCTGAGACGAATCCGCACCGCACACCCCCGATTTCCCAAAGGTCAACTGTAGGTGCATAGGCGCAGCTGTGCCGGGGGTAACCCCACAGGATTTAGCATGGGCGTATGTAGAGCGATCGCCTCATCGGCTAGGACGCTTCATATCCTGCTCTGGAGCAGTGGCCATTGAAATAGTTGCTTCGTTGGCAGCCCGCAGAACTCAGACCTTCCTCTGGGTTCTGCGGGTGTATTTTTGTTGGGGCCCCATGGGACCAGCTTGGGTGATAACAAGATCCACCGGCAAACTGCGGTAACCGGAGGCCGATGCCTGTAGCGAGATCATCCTTTACCTTTAGCAACACAAGGATACGTAATTCAAAATACAAAGCCGCTCTCTCAGGTTTGAGTTCCCAGGCCCCAGCCCTCTCATGGAAGCGTTGTCATCCTTCCAATGCTTTTATCTATGGGAATTCTCTGTGGGCTATAAAAAGTTGCGGCGGGAAAATCTGAGTTTTTAGGGATACCCTTTCTGAGAGATTTGATAAGTACTGTTACAGTTCTCCAGCCTTTTTCAGGATCATTGTCGGCGGCTGATCCCGGTGCTAACGTCGGAGTCAATGGTTCGGATAGCCTTTCGCTAAGGAGAACTACAGCCATGATTCAGATTCATCGACACACTGTTTAGACGCGTTATGCAAATCTGACCTCCCATATCTCGGTATAGAAACAGCCCGCTGTAGGGTGAACGGCCCCTCGTCCCTACGCCATGAGAGATATGCAACCCGAGTTTGGCCTTCGCGTTGGTCTCTAGCTCGCCCCAGGCTTCAATGGGGCAGGCCACTCCAACAAAAAACCTGATCTAAGCACACGCAGCATTTCCAAACCATTCACCTGATCCGACTAACCACTGGCGATTGACTAGACCATAGCCACCCGTCGGACTTGGGTAGAGCTTCATGTCCAACTAACTTTTCCATCGCGCTGATATCCCATTTAGGTTCAGCAGGAGGTATCCTATGGATTTTTACGGTAAAACCGCCCTGGTTACCGGGGCTTCTCGCGGCATTGGTCGCGCCATTGCCCACGCCCTGGCCCGCCAGGGGATGGGTCGCATTTTACTTCTGGCCCGCAATGCCCAGCGGCTCGAAGCCGTGGCGGCAGAGGTTGAACAGTTGGGGGCCGAGGCCGTGATTTTGCCCGTAGATCTGACTGACCCGATTCAGGCCAACGTCGTCATTGCCCGGGCCTGGCAGCATCATGGCCCGGTGCATCTCCTGGTCAACTGCGCTGGAGTGGCTTACCAGACCCCGTTTTTGCAGGCCAAATTGCCCCAAGTTCAGTCTGAAATTTCAACTAACCTGATCGGTCTTTACACGGTGACCCGTCTGATTGCGCGCCGTATGGCCGCCCGTCGAGACGGCTGCATTGTCAATGTGTCTAGCCTGATGGGCAAAGTGGCGGCTCCGACCATGGCCACCTATTCGGCCACTAAGTTTGCCATTGTAGGGTTTACCCAAGCCCTGCGCAGTGAACTGGCCCCCCACCGGGTGCGGGTGGTGGCGCTCCTGCCATCGCTGACCGATACCGATATGGTCAAAGGGTTTGATTGGTTTCGAGGGGTGCAGCCCTCTTCTCCAGATCAAGTGGCCGAGGCGCTGATCGGGGGGCTGAATCGGGGGCAGGCAGAGATTTTGGTGGGTTGGCAAAGCCATGTCGCCGTGTGGGGCCAGCGGCTGGCTCCCTGGCTAGTCGAGCCGTTGATTCAGCTGCTGGCTCCGACTAAACCTGCTCCAGCCCAGCCGCGACCCATTCGATCGACCTAGTCACGAAGGTGCAGGATTCCCTAGGCCCGTGGGCGATCATCCCTCCCTGCTCCCTCCCTCTGGGGGCAGGGAGGGGACATAAGGATTGCTGGCAAGTAGCCGTCACTGAGCAGCTGCGGTAGTGCCAAAAAAGTCGATGCGGTAGTCGGTAATGGTGACCCCTGTGCGGGCTTCGATCTGCTGAATCAAGTCCGGGGGTAGGGTCACCTCTATATCGATAATCTCGTTGGTATCGATGCAGTTGACGTGACTATGGGAGTCGCTTAGATGGCCGTAGAGGCGGCCGTCAGCCCGTTCAACGCACTCAATGATGCCCTGCTCTGAGAGGGCATCGAGATTTTGGTAGACGGAAGTGTGACCAATCTCACGGCCCTGCTGATTGAGGCGATCGTAAATTTCGCGGGCGGAGAGGTGCCCCTGGTGCTGCCATAGCAGTTCTAATATGTAGCGACGCTGCCGGCTCAGACGCATACCAAGGGACTGACAACGCTCAATGGCGTCGTCTAGGGAGGTGATGGGAGTTTTCAGGGCAGCTGACTCATCCATAGCAGTGAAAGTAATCCATACTCAGTACCACTTTAACTTGTTTGAAAGAATCGTGTCCATATTAACCGGTCTAGGAGCTACCGGTGTAGATAGTAGCTGCAGCCTAGACGGTTGGCAGGGGGCCAGAAGGTGCCTTGTAAAACTACTAAGGTCTGTAGGACTTAGATTTAGGATTACGGATTAAACCGTAGAATAATCCATAAGTTTGGCAGTTTTGGGGTTTTCAGTTGAGGCGCGGTAGTTTTGGCTGAAATGGTTTGCCTGGGGTGCTAGATCACTTCGTTCACGTTAGAGATTTTAGGTTGAAAAATTATCTGCTTTAGCGATGGTGCCGATCCGACCCGAACGCTTTGGCTCTGATGGTGTTTACCCTAAAGGCATGGCGGTAGTGGCACCTGCCCCGTGGACGGGGTGGCTGAATTTAGTCGAAGGGGCTGTGCAGAGATGACTGGATGCTGGGCTAGCAACTCAACTGAGTCGCTCACAGAAATAGTGCTGCTTTGCGCTAATCTGTGACAAATGGATGGACCATGGCCCATGGCTGGAACAGGACAGGGAGAACGGTTGCTGGGAGGCCGCTATCGGGTACTGCGGCAGCTCAGTCGGGGTGCCTTTGGGGACACCTACCTGGGCGAAGACACCCATCGGTTTCAAGAGCTCTGTGTGCTGAAGGCGTTTAACCCCCAGGTGCCCGGTAAGCCTGCGCTAGATAAGGCCCAAACCCTGTTTGAGCGCGAGGCCAGCATTCTTTACCAAATTAACCATCCCCAGGTGCCTCGGTTTCGTGAGCTGCTGCGGGATGAGGCGCTACTGTTTTTGGTGCAGGACTACGTCGAAGGGCCGACCTACCGAGAACTGCTCGATCGCCGTCGGGCCTACAGCGAGCACTTTAGCGAAGCGGAGGTGGTGCAGTTTTTAATGCAGACGCTGCCCCTGCTGCAATACCTGCACAGCATCGGGATTGTGCACCGCGACATTTCACCCGACAACCTGATTCGGCGCAATGCTGACGGTCGTCCGGTGCTGATCGACTTTGGCGGGGTTAAGCAACTGGTGGTAAACGTGCGCTATCAGCTGGGGGTGGCTCAGCCCTACCAGGCCGCTGATGGCACCGTGACTCGGTTGGGTACCGTGGGCTATGCCCCCGAGGAGCAGCTCGAGTCGGGCCAGGTGAGCCCGGCCACCGACCTCTACGCGCTGGGGGTGACAGCGCTGGTGCTGCTGACCGGCAAGGAGCCCGCAGACCTCTACGACCATCGCCGCGATCGCTGGATTTGGCCCGATCAGGTCGATGTCTCATCGACTCTGGCCCAGGTGCTAACTCGCTTGGTGGCCGAGGATCCCAACGATCGCTACCGGTCTGCCGGGCAGGTGCTAACTGCTCTGAATCTCGCCAGCCCCGACGGTCTTGCGGCGGCCTGGTCGCAGCCCATGCCCGTGCGCATGCAGCCGGTGGTGCCGCCCCCAGCACCGACCGTCGCCGTAGCCCCCGCCGCCTACATCCCCATGGCCCAGGACCCCACTGCCACGGTTGCCCCCCCGGCCAGGGCTGTGCCGGTGAAACGATCATCAGCGGGATGCTGGCCCGCCCTGGCCGGACTGCTGATCACCGTAGGCATGGCCGGGGGGCTGTGGTGGTGGTTCGACCCCCTCAGCCAGTTTCCGCTGGGGAGCACCGATGCGGTGTCACCCGACAGCAGTGCTAGCGGTGACAATGCCCTGGGAGAGGCCGAGCGCGATCGCAAGCAGGCCCTGCGCGATCGCGCCCTTGCCCTCGGCGTTGACTGGAGCTACCTGAGCTCCCTCACCGATCAGTTTTTCTTTGAGCAAAACCCCGAGCGCCAGGGCATCCCGCTCACCGATCAGCCTCAGGATGAAGCCCTGCGAGCCCAGTGGGACGGCATTGCCGCAGAAAACCTGGACCTGATTGAAGCCAATCTAAGCCCTGGGGCCCGCAGCAAGCTAGGCCGTTATAACCCCTCCGACAGCGATCGCTGGCAGCGCCAGGTCAACCAACTCTACGTCAGCAGCAGGGCCCTCACCGACCTCACCAACGCCCGCTTTAGTCAGCTCTTTCCGGGGCGGGTCCGCGAGGGCTTTGTTGAAACGCCCATCGACCAGCTGTGGTTTGCCCTGGCCCAGGACCAGGTGGATGCCCTAGCCAGCGGGGCTGCTCTGACCGAAATTACCTTTGCCCCCGGTACCTTCAGCCAGCAGCAGCAGGGCACCCTTGCCCCCGGCAACGGCAAAGTTTACATTCTCAACCTCAGCGCCGGGCAGTTGATGCGGCTCAACCTCCAGGCCCCGCCTGACGCCACCCGCCTGTCGGTCTACGTGCCAGTGCCCACCGAGGAACTGCCCCAGATTCTCGCCAACGCTGAGCAAACTACCTGGGCTGGGGAGCTACCTCAGTCGGGGTACTACGAGATTGTGGTGGTCTCCCAGGGCAGCACCCCCATCTCCTATCGTCTTACCGTGGCCATAGACAACGTCATTAACGGCATCGTGAATCAGCCCGACCCACCCGCGAAAGAAAACTAACGCCATATCCCCTGGGGCAGCGCAGTGGCCATTGCCATATTTAGATTTGTTACTCATTGCAACACTTTGGGCAGATTTATAGGGTGAGTCTTGCAGTGTATCTTTACATTCACCGCCGCCATGAACAACGCCCTCCTATCCTCTATTCAACAGGCTGATGGCCGTTATCTCAGCGATATGGAATTGCGGCCCCTAGCGCAGTTCGTGGCATCCTATGAGTCGCGCTTTAGAACCTACACTCGCCTCAAGGACGACGGCGAAGCCCTGGTGCTCAAGGCCCTGCGGCAGCTCATGGGCACCAGCCACGCCGCGATTATTGAAGTGCACGGCAGCAAGTGTCAGCGCGATATGCTCTACACCCTAGAGTGTATTGCCAAGGCCATTTTGCTCGACAATCCCGACGGCTTCATGGAGGAATATGTGGTCTGGATGCAGAACATTACCCGCGCTCTGCACAAAGAAGATTCTGCCATCGACGCCTACCGCAGCCTGCAAACCGAAATTTTGGCTGCCTTGCCCCGGGAGGCCGCTCAGTTAGTCAACGGCTATCTCGAGCAGCTCATTACCGCCTTTGCCAAGGGCATGTAGGCCATCCATCTCCAGTCCAGGTTGGGTGCTTGCCTAGGGCCAAAGGTTCAGGGCTGGACTGATGGGGCGGACTGGAAGAAATCTTGTCGCATCCCTAGCGGAATTGATGCCTAAAATTGATGCTTGGGTTAGGTGGATGGGCAGACTATAGAGTGCCGGTGCATTCATGGTTTGGCGCTAATGAGTCTACACAGCAATGGCTCTACCACAGTCGCTTCGAGGGCAAATATCTTGACTCATTCTGCGGCTCCCAAGGCTTACTTAATTGGGCTCTCCACCCATCAGCAGCAGCCCCTGCTGGGCGACTATGAGCAGGGCATACTACGCCTGAACGACTGTGGTTCGATCGTGGCCGATGAATGGGTGCGATCGGCCAAAAAACGGAAGGGAGTTGAGGTAGACCTGTGGACAATCACCCCTAGTCACCTACAGAGTATTGTGTTTATTGAGGCAGGCAGTGGTGCTGAACAGGAGTTATCCGGTTCTATGCTGGGCCACAAGCCCTGGCTGTTGTCTTCTTTTATTGCTGGGTTTAAGGCTGCTGCGGCCAAGCGCATCAACCTCCGTCGGAACCAGCCGGGGCAGTCCGTATGGCAGCCCAACTACGATGAATTGCTAATCACCGACCCGTCCAGGCTCACCTACCTGCGCGACCAGCTCAGGGGGGCTGCCGGATAGCACGGTACAGCCAGCGAGCGGCTTGAGTTGAACTGGGGCTAGGTAGTGGGGAGGCGGTGTGACCTTAGCCCCCGAGTTTGGCTTTGACCAGGGCTTGCACTTTGCTGCCATCGGCTCGGCCCTTGAGCTGCTGCATGGCAGGCCCCATCACCTTACCCATATCCTTGGGGGATGAGGCTCCGGTTTTAGCCATGAGCTCGTCGATAACGGCCTCTACTTCAGCGTCGCTGAGCTGCTGGGGCAGGTATTCTTCGATAATAGCTAGCTCATTGCTTTCCTGATCCGCCAGGTCGTTGCGGCCTGCTTTTGTGTACTGCTCAACGGAGTCTCTCCGCTGTTTGGCCAGCTGGGTCAGCACCTCTAGCTCCTGGTCAGGGGTGAGCTCGGTTTGCCCGCTGGGGCGCACCAGGGTCTCTTTTTCGAGAATCACTTTTTTGATGCTGCGAACCGTCTCCAGGCGCAGTTTGTCCTTGGCCTTCATGGCGGTTTTAATATCGTCGCTAATGCGGTCTTTCAGGCTCATGGGAAGCGTCCTCGCGCTCAGCTCAGCAGCGCAATAGGGGATCTGTTCCACTTTAAACGCTGGGGATAGCCCGTGAGGCAGCAGGACAATGACAGCCCTTTAAAGATCGCCCCCCATCGCCCCATTTCCCTAGCCCCTTTGGGTGAATATTAAGCCACCTCTCTAGCTCCCCATCTCCCCCTCCCCCTAGCTCCCCATCCCCACCACCTAAGCCGCCGTCCCCTCACCCTCGAGCTGCCGCCCTAGGAAGCTGATTAAATCGGCAAAGGTGAAAAACTGGGTTTCGTCGAAGTGTTCGCTGATATCGATGCCAAAGGTGGTGTAGAAGTCTTCGCAGAGGGTTAGGCCCCAGTCGAACCAGCACACCGCCGGGAAGGCCAGGTCGTCGATCAGGTGGTCGGTGGGCTGGACCCGACCGATCTCTAGGCCAGAGTAGGTCTGTAGCTGTTCGTAGACAAAATCAATTAGCGGTTTGGGCAATGCGCGAGGCTGGGCGGGTGGTGTCCAGTAGCGGCGAAACCACTCGTCGCAGGTGAGGCAGGGGCGCGATCGCAGTCGCTGATTGACCTGTCCCCGAGTGACCATGTCAGGACTCAGGGCCATGTAGGTAGTGAGGCTATGGACAAGGTTTCTCAAGGGTTGCCACATCGAATTTTTAGAACGTCTAGCCGCTTGGGCCGGAGCTTTCGGGCTTGGTTAGAGTGTGCCCAAGGTGATGCCCTAAGTCATGGTTTAGCGATGAATTGGCCGAGGCCGCAGAGCAGAGCCAGGGTAGAGGTAAAGCTAGGGTAAGAAACCGCTGCGGCCTCGGCTCGCTGTACCTGAACAACGCCGGTGGTGCGCAGGGCGGCGATCGCCAGGCTCATGGCGACTCGGTGATCATTGTAGCTATCGACGGGAGCTCCGGTCAGCTGGCTGCCGCCGTGAATGATCAGTCCATCGGGGAGTTCTTCCAGGCGGGCTCCCAGCTGGGTGAGCTGGCTGGCCATGACGGTTAGGCGATCGCACTCCTTGACCCGCAGTTCCGCCGCGTCGGTAATCGTCGTGGTGCCCTCGGCAAACAGGGCCGCCACCGCTAAGATCGGCACTTCGTCGATCATGCGGGGAATCAGATCGCCGCTAAAGGTGGCGGCCTTGAGGCGGCTGTGGCGCACCCGCAGGTCGGCTACGGGTTCCCCCGTCACCTCGCGGGGGTTTTCGAGGGTAATGTCGGCTTCCATCGCCTGGAGCGCGTCGAGAATGCCCGTGCGGGTGGGGTTGATGCCCACATTCTCCACCACCAGGTCAGAGCCAGGGGTGATGGCCCCAGCCACCAGCCAAAACGCGGCGGAGCTAATGTCGCCAGGCACCACGACGGTTTGCCCGGTGAGGGTGGCTGGCCCGCCCACGGTGACGCTACAGCTGTCAGCATCTACTGCGATGTTGGCCCCAAAGGCCCGCAGCATGCGCTCGCTGTGGTCCCGGGACAGGCTGGGCTCGGTGACGGTGGTTGCCCCCTCGGTCAGCAGTCCGGCCAGGAGAATACAGGATTTGATCTGGGCTGAGGCCACGGGGGAGTGGTAATGAATGGGTTTGAGGGCTTTGCCGCGCACCGCCAGGGGGGCGAGGCGGTTATTTTGTCGGCCCCAAATCTCGGCCCCCATCTGGGTCAGGGGCACAATGACGCGATCCATGGGGCGCGATCGCAGCGATCCATCCCCAGTCACCGTAAAGAAGCGATCGGCATGGCTAGCCAGCAGGCCCAGCATTAGCCGCAGGGTGGTGCCCGAATTGCCAGCGTTGAGCACGTCCGCAGGCTCCTGCAAATTCCCCAGACCCACCCCTTGCACCGTCACCCACTCATCTTCGAGGGCGGAGATCGTCACGCCCATGGCCTGGAAGCAGGCGGCGGTGCTGCGGGGGTCTTCCCCTAGCAGCAGGCCCTGAATGCGGGTTTCGCCCTGGGCGATCGCCCCCAGCATCAGCGCTCGATGGGAAATTGACTTGTCGCCGGGAATGCGTACCCGCCCCCGCAGAGCGACCCCGTCGCCGGGGAACTCCAGGGTGAGGGTTTGGTGCGGGGCTGGGTCGGTTAGCTCAATGCGGGCGGTCATAGCAGCGATAGTGAACAGCCGTTGCTGATCGTACTCTATTGCAGTCCGGCCTAGGATGCCATCATTGAGGTCTTGGGCCGGGCAAAGCTTATACGCCCAGCGGCAGCGTCTGCACCGCGCCCCGTAGGCCAACCTTGGCGGCGGGCTACCTCTGGGGAAGCGGCGTTATCCAACCCGGAGAGGGCACCGATGTAGACGGCGCGGGGGTTGGGGTCTGGGCTAAGTTTACGGTTAGGCTGCGGGTGATCTCGGTGGGGGCAACAGTGTTGACGCCGATTACAAATCGCGTTTCGGCATCAGAGCTGTTTTGGCTCATCGCTCCAGATTAATAGATCACTTCGTACTCCCCATTCTCAGCAATGTGGAGTTTCCAGTATTCTGCGGCAATCAGGTCGCTGCTGTATTTCGGATCATCGCCGTTCACCGTGCCTGCAATGGTGACGGTGCCTACCTTAATGGGCGAATCCTTCAGCGCAGCGTGGAGGGTGTTGGCCAACACGCGAATGCTTGCTTTGCCCATGGAGAGCGATACAAAGTCGGGATGGGGATACAGGGCAAAGCCGCCGCCAGTAAAGAGAATCGTCCCCTTTTGTGCCGCCTGCATAGCGGGGAGGACGGCCTGCACGCAGGCGATCGCCCCGGCCACATTCGCTTTAAAGTCGTTCACCAGAGTGTCGTAGCTGGTCTGCAACACGCTCTCCATGCGCGGCACGGCGGCGTTGTAGACCAACACCCCCGGCGTGCCCAATTGGGTCTGAATCGCCTCGAACGCTGTCGTTAGTGCGGCATCATCCCCAGCATCGGCCAAGTAATAGTGGGAGATGATCCCCTCTGTCTGCAAAGTCGATTGGTAGCTTTTGAGCTTCTCTTCGTTGCGGGCCACCATGGCGATGGTGAACCCTGCTTTGGCAAATCGGCGGGCGATCGCCATGCCATTGCCTTCGCCCATACCCACAATCACACACAGTTCAGCCATGATGCTTACCTTTTTTTAGATGAAATGAATCGTAGGATGGGCACTGCCCACCACTGGTGTGGCTCTTGAAAGGCAAATTCCTACAAATTTGGATACAGCCACCAGGCCAAGAGTTTCGTCAGCCTCGGCATCACCACATAGGTCATGAGCGCAGTTGTGATCAAAATCAAAACCGCTAGCTGCACCAGCGGCGGCAGCGACCCCAGCCAGACCCCCGACAGCAGCGCCAAAACTCGGTTGATCGCAAAAATGGCCAGCCCAGACACCAGCACCATTTTGTAGCGGGCTGGGGGCTTCATTCCCGGTTTGCCGGGCAGAGTAAACCAGGTTTCTAGCCCGGTGATGATAGAAAAGGTGCCCTCATTAACGGTGAGCTCTTTAGCTTGGGTGAGATACCTTTGGCGAGCGGTAGAATTTTCCCAATGCTTTAAATTCTCCAGACGATCAAACTTAAAGATGACCCGGTACTCAGAGGGTTCTTGCTCATTGGGCCGAAAGACCGAGGAACCTAAATACCCAGCAAAGGTGCTGGCGGTGCCGATGATTTGCTCTAGCAGGGTTTCAAAATCGCGTTCTTTGCCCGGTTTAACGCGCTGCATCACATCTACTGTCACGGGAGGATCGCTTTGCATGGCTTGATCTCCTACAGCGGTGCGCCTGTCGCGCCCACCGCTAGCCGCACAATTTGGGCAGGCTCTACCCCCCCTGGCGGCGGTAAAAACATGCCGCCGTTGTTGACGACGTAGAGATCGCTGCCGTAAAACGCCACGGCGGTGCAGCCCGTCACCCCCTGCTCAGCCTGGGCAATGATTGTCGTCTGCCCCTGGGGGTCGATGCGAATTACGCTGTTATAGACGTGGGTGGCTCCATAGAGATTGCCCTCGGTATCAAAGGCAAAGTCGTCGATGTTGGTACCTGAGACAAACACCTCGGGTTCCTGGGGGGAGAGCCCGGCACCTAGGGGAATGCGCAGCAGCAGCTTTTGCTGGGTGTTAGATGCGTAGAGAACATCCCCAAATCGCTTCAATCCATTGACCGCAGGGAAAGGATCGGTCCCATCGTTGCGGGCCAGGAGGGGGTGCTCTAGCCAAATATCGGCGGTCTGAGTGTCTAGATCAAAACGCCAGATCGCCCCTCGGTAGGAGTCGGCCATGAGGTAACGCTGTGGGGCAATGGGCGTGATGCCGTTGAGAAAGGCACCGTCGGCAATGAGTTGTAATGAATCAACCGCTCCCTGACCTAGGGTGGCCACGAAGGGAACGCCCTCCGCCGTCCAGCCGTTGATTAAAAACCGGTCTTCTCCAGTGATGGCAATGCCACTGACTTTGCCGTCAATGCTGGCGTAGAGACTGAGGGTTTGCTGGGCATCTAGCCGATAAATTTCGCCAGTTTCGTGGCTAGTGACAAAGATATCGCCGTTGGGGGCGATCGCAAGATTTTCCAAAAAGGTATTCACGGGAAATGTCGCCAAAGCTTGAGCCGGAACTAGCTCAACAGGCGTATTAGCATAGAGATTGGGTAAGGCCATTACGTTAGGTAAGAATTAAGGGAGCTAGCACCGGAGCCATCAGCATCTCAAATTCTAAATTTGTGGCGCTGACGATATTTTCTACAATCTTGCCCTTGACGAGGCGCATGACGTGGGTTTCGTGGAAAGTGATGATGCGATCGCTCTTGGGAATACCAAAATAATCTTTTTGGTGGCGCTGAAATGACATAAAGCGCACAACGACGCGATCGCCTGCGGCAAAACTATCCTGAATCACCAATGGCTCTACGTCAGGGAAGGCATCATAGAAACCAGCAAATACCTGTTTGTATTCCTCTATACCCTCAATGGGGCCACCGGGTTTTAACCCAGTGATCACCCGAATATTCTTATCTAACAGTTCCTCCGCCAGACTGAGGTTACCTTTGCCCAAAAATTGCTCAACAAAGCGGTGGGCGATCGCTAAATTCTGGGTCTCTAGGTCAGTCATGATTCATTTCTTTAACGACTTAATAAGCACCTTAAAGGCTGGGATAGAATAAAGCAAATTGATAACAAAGATATTGTTAATCGACGAAAATGATAGATCTGAGCGCCATTGATCTCAATCTGCTGGTGGCCTTTGAGGCGCTGTATGCCGAGCGCAGCGTGACGGCAGCAGCCCAGCGCCTCCATGTGGGGCAGCCCGCCATGAGCGCCGCTTTGGGCAGACTGCGATCGCTGTTTGCCGACGACCTGTTTGTGCGCGTTGGGCGAGACATGCGGCCTACGACAAAAGCCGATGCGATCGCGCCCCAAGTCATGGCCGCGCTCAATACCGTGAGAATGACCCTGACAGATCTGCAAACCTTTGACCCCGCCCACACTCAGCAGGTGTTTACCCTGGCAACATCCGACTATTTTGCCAGCCTAATTTTGCCAAAAATGCTGGCGCTGTTTAGCGACCAAGCCCCGCAGATTGACCTACGGTTGATCACCGTAGAAAAGCAGTCTTTTGTCGAACTAATAGAAGATGGCATCGTTGACTTAGCGCTGGGCACGTTTGACACGTTACCCACCCATATTCATCAAACAACCCTGCTGCAAGAGAAATTTGTCGGCATCTGCCGCACAGAGCACCCTGCCCTAGACCATGGCAAGGTCAGTCTAGAGAAATTTGTGGCCTTTCCCCACGCGCTGTTTACCCTACGCCGAGATGCGACGGGCATTGTTGACCAGGTATTAGCTCAGCGGGGGCTACAGCGGCGTATTGCCCTCACCATTCCCTACTGGTTTACAATGCCAACGGCGATCGCAAATTCCGATTTACTCACAGCCATTCCATCCTGTTTGCAACAGCATTTTGTCAGCCATTACCCCGTGCAAACCTTCGATATCCCCCTCGACCTATCCTCTTGGATTGTCTCGATGGCCTGGAGTAAACTCAAAGACCGCGATGCTGCCAATGGGTGGCTGCGGCAAATTATTCAAACCATTTGTCAAGACATTGAGCTTTAAATCAGCAATTCTCATTTTGGCGAAATGCTGTTCAAGCCCTGAGAATCCCGGTATTGTAATGCCATCTGAGAAACCCAAGAGAGCCAGCACTGTTGAAAGAACGGGGTTTATTCGACACAATAGTCGGTTCGTTTCGCCA
>JBGSNT010000189.1:0-4084 GCA_041739575.1 Nodosilinea sp.
ACCGCTCGGCGCATGGCGCGATCGCTCTCTCGCCTCACCCAGGCGGCCCAAGGCTTGGCGGCGGGCGACCTAGCGACAACACTGCCCCCTACTCGCATTGCTGAAGTAGAAGGGTTGACCACAGCCTTTCGCCAAATGGCGCTAGAGCTGAGGCAGGCGGCCCAGTTGCAGCAGCACTATGCCCAAAACCTGGAACAGCAGGTGGCGGAGAAAACAGTGGCCTTGACCGAAGCCCAACGCATCGCCCGAGTCGGCAGTTGGGAAGTTGATGTAGCCACCGGGGTTAGCACCTGGTCAGCCGAACAATCCCACATTCTGGGGAGAGAACCAACCGCAGATTTGTCCCGCTATCCCGATATTTTGGCACTCATTCCCCCGGAGGATCAGCTCATTATCTGGGCGGCGGTGGAAGCGGCGATCGCCCAGGGCAAGCCCTACACCGTCGAACATGGCATTATCCGTCCCGATCAATCGATCTGCTATGTGATTAGCCGGGGCGAGGCGGTGGTAAATAACCAGGGCGAGGTGGTCAAAGTCGTGGGCACGATCACAGATATTACCGAGCGTAAGCGAGCTGAAGCCGCGTTAACACAAGCGAAGCAGCAGCTCGAAATCCGCATCGTCGAGCTTAACCAGCGCCACCAGGAAATGGAGTCGCTGGGAAAAATGAGTGATTTTCTCCAAGCCTGTCTCACGCTTACAGACATCTACAAGACGCTTCCCAGCCTTTTGCAACCGCTCTTTCCAGGGTGCTCTGGCAGCCTGTTTAGAGTTGATCCAGCCGTTAACCAGGTCAAGGTCGTAGCCACTTGGGGCACCCACCAGCCATCGGCCACGACACTTCCCATCGAAGATTGTTGGGCCATGCGCCGGGGAAAAGACCATCGGGGCGAACCAGAGGTTCCCGGTATACGCTGTAACCACAGCTCATGCCGAGATACCGCTACCCTCTGTATACCGATGATTGCCCAGGGCGAGACCCTGGGGCTATTCTATGTAACGGTCGACAGGCCAGATGTACTCCCCGAGGGCAAGCGGCAGCTAGCGCGCACGGTGGCCGAGCAAGTGAGTCTCGCCATCGCCAACCTACAGCTGCGCGAAACTCTCCTGCAGCAAAGCATCAGCGACCCGCTCACCGGGCTATACAATCGCCGCTACCTCGAAGAATCGCTGACCCAGGTCATCGCTCAGTCCCAGCGCCATGACCATGCCATTGGCGTGATCATGCTCGATATCGATCACTTCAAACAGTTCAACGATACCTATGGCCACACAGCCGGAGATAATGTGCTGCAAACCGTTGGGGCATTGCTGAGAGAAAGCGGGCGCGGTTCTGACATAGCCTGTCGCTACGGCGGCGAAGAAATGATCCTGATTTTGCCCGAATCATCCCTAGCGCAGACCCAGCTCAAGGCAGAAGCCATTAGCAGGGCGATCGCCCGCCTTGAGCTGACCTACAACGGCAAACATTTGGGCACCCTGACCGCCTCCCTTGGGGTCGCTAGCTTTCCCCAGCATGGGGCCACCGTATCGGCGCTGGTGCAAGCCGCCGATGCAGCGCTCTATTGCGCTAAAGCCAGCGGTCGCAACCAAGTTGTCGTGGCACCAATCTAGGCGGCGATCGCATCCATCAGCTCCTCCGCCATATCAAAGTTAGCGGTGACCAACTGCACATCGTCGAGATCCTCCAGGGCATCCATCAGCTTCACCAGCAGGCGGGCCTGGTCTTGATGGGGCGATCGGCCTCGAGGTGCAGAGGCTCGTTGGCGGAAAGGGGGGAATGGAAAGAGGCGACCATGGGTTAACCGTGGGCTTTATCCCAAACAGCTGGAGGGATGAAGACGTTTTGATAGAGCTGAGGCAGCAGGTCAAGTTGCTCGATGATGGCCAAGGCAATGAGGGGGCTACTGTCGGCAACGATTGCAGCATTAGTCATCGCGGAGTTCGTCGGCGATTTGGTCGTCGTCTAGGTTAATGACGGGTATTTGCAACCGCCCCAGTTCGTACATAAACCGTAGTTTATCCATGCCGCAGAAGGTGGCGGCTTTGCCCAGAGAGAGGCGATGCAGTTCAAAGAGTTTGACGGCGAGCAAAAAAGCCAGCTCGGCCTCAAGTGCCTGGGGCGATTTGCCCGAGGTGATGAGTAAGTCGTCAGGGTAAGGGATGGAGAGGCTGTGCATAGCGCTACCAGATGCCTTAGACCGGGTGGAAAGTGCTGATATCTAATAATCGCTATGATACCGCCGCTGGAGCTTGCCCCCTTGCCGATGGCCCTTGGTAGGGGGGGCACGGCGATCGCCCGATGCAGGGTCTGGGGACATGGGGCGGAGAATGAAAGACGGATAGTTGGTTGGGTGACCCCAGGGTGAGGAGGGCAAACGCCAAACGCTTAACCGTCATGAAAATAGGTTGACAGCCTTACTGGCAGAGGCCGTATTCAGTCGATTGTCGTTAGTCCAGAGTTCTGCGCAGTCGTGGTGATGGGCGATCGCTAGATGTAGTGCATCAGGTGTTTTTATGCTATGTCGTGTTCGTAGATGACGATGCAGCTATCTAAATACACTTTTGCGGGCGCTACTCCCATGCGGCGCGCTCCTCGCTGATTTGCTGATCGATCTCTAAGGCTGTGCGCTGATTTTCGGGCGCTAGGGGGTAGTTGTGCAAAAATTGCAGAATGGCGGCGCTGCTGTCTTTTTCGGGCTGTTCAGTAGGGGAAGGCTGCTGGGTAGCGGCCTGACTTTTTTTGAGTAGTTGAATGAACTGGGCCAGCAGGTTGAGCGCGTCTTGGGGAAGGGCCTGAATGTCTTGCTGGATTTGTTCGAGGGTGGTCATGGCTGAACCTCTCTGGAGATGCAGGGCTGGATGATGGGATGAGGCTGGCTGGGGTCTATCGCTATTTTACTCATCGGATCGGAACCCCTGCCCCCGCCGGGGCTTTTTGGGGGCTTTGGGTTGAGCGGCTTTGGCAGCGTGGATACAAAAAGAGGGTTAGGCAAACAAGGTGGGGTCGAAGAGCCACTGATCGCCGACGATGGCCTCTAGCCGCTTGCTGAGCTGGGGGAGGAATACCTGGGAGTCGTTGAGCTGTATAGTCTGCGGCGGTGGCTCCTTAGGTTGCCAGTACCGTAAACAAATCGTTCCTCATACCGCCTCCCACCCAATGGCAGCAATTTGGCGAGACTGGATAACTACGTTTCCCCCGCACCAAGGTGTACTAACGCTTACTCCCCCTCCAACAACGCTTGAAACCGCACGTTGATGCGAATGGGGTCGAAGCCTGTGCCGATTTTGGCCATGTCGCGATATTTGGGATCTAGGGCAATGGCCGCTTGCAAAGATTGGATGGCGTTTTCGGCATCACCCTGGAGACCGTGGCAGCAGGCTTTGTTGTAGAGCGCGTCGTGATAGTCGGGTTTAATAGCCAATGCGGCATCGTAGCAGGTAACTGCGGCTTCGGAATTGTCTAATGCAGATAGCGCAGTCCCTTGTTTGAAGTGTGCTTCGTAATCATTAGGATTAATATCTAAGACTTGTCTATAGCTAGCGATAGCGGCGTCATATCTGCCTAGAGCAAACAGAGCATTTCCTCTATCATATAGAGCATCACTAAGACTGGGATTTAGTTTAATCGCTTGATCGTAACAGTTTATAGCCTCGTTTTTCCGACCTAGAGCAGACAAAGATATTCCTTTATTATGAAGAATATGAAAGGAGTTTGGCTCCAAATTTAAAGCTTTATCATAACAGTCTATCGCTGCCTCATACTCATACAGCTTGTGAAGTGCAAAGCCTTTATTATTTAGAATAATGCAGTCGCCAGGTTTAACAACTAGAGCCTGATCATAGCAAACAACTTCTTCTTCGTAGCGACCTGACATAGCCATTACAAGCCCTTTCCTGAAAAGCGCTTGGTAATAGTCGGGTTCAATCGCGAGAGCTCGTTCATAAGCTGTTAGGCATTTAAACCACGTATAATACCTCACAAAGTGGTGGATATTGTTATGCCAGTCAAAAACTATTTAACACCGGAAGAAAAGCTTGAACTTCAACAGCACCTCAAATCTCATGAGCATCCTGATATTAG
>JBGSNT010000190.1:0-3078 GCA_041739575.1 Nodosilinea sp.
TGACGATTTAGAGAGAAGTCATCTGAGAAACCGTACTGCGCCTGGTCTAACTTTACAAACATCGAATAGGCCCCATTGCTGACCAATCCATAGGTGGGGCGATTCTCGTTCAGAGAAGCTTTGCTAAGGCGATCGGGGTCAGCAGCCATGTACGCCAAAGCCTGGGGTAGCGCCACGTCGATGCTAAACGAGGTGCGTTTTGCCTCCACCAAGACAATCCACAAATGCTCTTGCACAATCAAACTATCAATGCGGCCCTGGTAAACGGTGCCATCTTCATCCGCGATCTCAATGCGGATCGATGCCTCTGAGCGCAGCCGAAATGGTGAGTCGTAGAAACCGGCCAGCTCTAGCAAAGGCGCGATGACGATAAAATTTAAGCCCCCTTCGAGCAGGTGACCATACTGGCGATGGTAGAGGTAGCGCTGCTTAATCAAATCTAGGCGCTGCCGCTCGGCTGAGGTGAGGGGCGGCAGGTTTGCTGACCACTCTGTAAAAAAGTCTGGATCAGCGCTACGGGACAAACCAAACCGGGCTTCGGCCTCTGCGAGGCTATCAATATAGTCGGTGATAGCTAAAGATTGAGTCATTGGCTCCCGCTTGACCAGCTTGCTTTCATTCTAGGGGCGGAATGGTATCAGTAGGCGGTGCGTCACGCTGCGCGATGACACACCCTACCCCAAAAATAATGCAGAGCATGTTTCAGCGATGGTCTTGGTTGGGTGCCGCTGGCGCTTCACCCAAGCTACCCCCAAAACCACGCCATAGAGCCTGTTTCAGCCTCACTAAAGCCGAATGTCGGGACCAATCAGGTCCGAGAGTTTCTCTACCCCGTAGAGCAGCATGGCAATGCGCTCTAGGCCCAGGCCCCAGGCTACGGTCGATTTTTCGCCGCAGCCCAGGGGCTCCAGCATCTCCTGGCGAAACAGGCCCGAGTTGCCCACCTCAATGTAGCGATCGCTGGGGGGATGGTAAGCAAACACCTCCAGGGATGGCTCGGTGTAGGGGTTGTAGGTGGGTTTGAACTTGAGATTTTTGAAGCCCAGGCGCTCATAGAAGTAGGTGAGATAGCCCATCAGCGTGCGCACACTGAGCAGTTCGCCCACCACCACGCCCTCGATCTGGTGGAACTCGGCCAGGTGGGTGCGATCGACCGTTTCGTTGCGAAAGACGCGATCGATGGAGAAATACTTGCCGGTCTGGCCCTGAAGCTGGTGCAGGCGGCGGGCGGTGGAAGTGGTGGTGTGGGCACGCAGAATGGCGCGGCTGGCTTCGGCCTCAGTCCAGTGGCCGCCGTAGTTGGCCTCGTGCACCTGCTTCACTCGCTCCACCAGGGTCGCATCCTCCGGCAGGGGCAGGGTTTGGGGATGGGCCAGGTAGAAGGTATCCTGCACCTCGCGGGCCGGGTGGTCTTGGGGGGTAAACAGGGCGTCAAAGTTCCAAAAGGCCGACTCCACCAGGTAGCCCGACATTTCATCAAAGCCCATATTGAGAAAAATATCGCGAATGCGCTGAATGCACTGGGTGAGAATAGTGGGCCGCCCGTAGGCCACATCGGGGACATCGGCGTGAATGTCGTAGGGTTTGAGGTCAACCTGACGCCACTGCCCCGACAAAATCAGCTCGCTGGTCAGCGTGGTCACCACGTCGCCCAAATCGAGGGCCTGCAGGGCGGGCAGCATGGTCAGGCTGTAGTCTGACTCGACCCGGCTGGTAATGTACCCCTGCTGCTGGAGCCACTCTAGGGAAGATGCCGTCCCATCCGTCAGCTCTTGACCGGCGGCGATCGCAGCAAACACCGCCTGCCGTTGCTGGTAGGCCCCCAGCACCGACAACTTGAGCACCGCGACCACCCCCTCCCCCTCGCCATCCACCAGATCGACCGCCTGCTCCCGCCGCAGTGCCCCGTAGTTGAGGCTAAAGGCGGTGCCCAGCTCCGCCTGCAGGGTGGCGCGATCGCCCATGCCCTGTAACAGGCGATCGGCCAGCGGAAACCCCGGCAGCACCCCGCCCAGCACTTCGCCCTTGGCGGTCAACACCCAGGTGCGCTGGGTGTGTGACTGTCGCTCCACGTAGCCATCGAGGGCCCCGCTGAGCAAAAAACCCTGGATGAAGTTGATGTCAAACCCCGCCTCGGCACAGAGCGATCGCAGACTATCCACCTGGGGCTGGCGCTGCAGCAGTTCCACAAACTGCCGCTGTTTGCCCGTGAGCTGGAGCAGGTCGAGCATGGCTGAACTCTATAAAACCCCTAACAGCCTACCAATCTTCCACCGTTCCCAAGGGTCAGCATTGATGAAAAGATAGACACCAACCCCTAGCCACCCCAGAGACTTTTCCCATGACCGATGCTCCGCCGTCCAACGAACCCCTGCCCGAGGCTCCCCTGCCTCAGGCAACCCCGCCCGAAGCAGCTCTGCCCGAGACGCCCTCGCCCGAGACGCCCGAGGCACCGACTCTGCCCCAGGGTCCCAGCTTTGCCTTCACGTTTTTGTACTACTTTTGCGGCACCTCCCTGGTCACTACCCTGCTGGCGGTCAAAACCCTGGGCCTGGGCCTAGGCAGCGGCATTCCCAACCAGTACGGCATCCTGGTGGGAGCCGTGGGCGGGCTACTGGGTGCCCTGGTGAACCGGAGCGCTACCCTAGAGGTGTCCAGCAGCAGCGGCAAAACCTTTAAGCGCGAACTCGATGCGGCCCTGGCCGAAATGGGCTATACCGAAGATACCGAGGCCGATTTTGGCGATATTTTGGTCTATCGCCGCCCCTTTGTGCGCCAGATATTTTCGGGCCGGGTCTATGTGTTGGCAGGGGAAAAACAAGCCAAAATCAGCACCCGCAAAATTCACCTGGGCGGGATCAAAAAACGCCTCGAAGCGAGGGGAATTCGGCCCTAGTGGGCTATGGCGTAAGTTGGGTAACCATAAGAAGTTGGGGAGCTAAGCTGTTAGGCATTTAAACCACGTATAATACCTCACAAAGTGGTGGATATTGTTATGCCAGTCAAAAACTATTTAACACCGGAAGAAAAGCTTGAACTTCAACAGCACCTCAAATCTCATGAGCATCCTGATATTAG
>JBGSNT010000191.1:0-15865 GCA_041739575.1 Nodosilinea sp.
TGGGGATGCGCTGGAGTGAGGACGGCTTTAACCATCTCCTCCTCTTGCGACTCGCTTGGGTCAATCAGCGCTTTGAAGCCCTATTTCCCCACGTTCCAGACCCACCGTCAATCTACTCCCCCGAACGCTAGATACGCCCTGTCGTAGTCGCTGACCAGGCCATAGCTCCCACAGAGATTGCGGTTGATCCAGCCAGCGGTGAGCCCTACAGCTTTGTGCACGTTGCACCCGGTAGGGGCAATAGCAGTGGCACGTTTGAAGACCCCACCAGCACGGTTGCAGAGGCGGTTGCGGTAGCAACCCCAGAGACAGACATTATCTATGTGCAACCGGGCAATGCTGGGGGGGCGTTTACCATTCCCGATGGGCTAGCAGTATTGTCGGTAGCGCCGGTGCAAGTACTTGAAACTCAATTCGGTGCCATACAGCTTCCTATGTCTGGGCAGGGAGACGCAGCTCGGCCATTGATTACAGATACTGTGACCATGGGGAACGATACAGTGCTTTCGGGGTTTACGGTAGAACCACCGGCAACCAGGACCGGTATCTTAGTTGAAAACTCTGGTGATGTACAGGTCACTTTCAACACTGTTAGAACAACCGATGCATTGACGAGTATTCTAGTTGACAACGAAAGAGTTGTATCAGGAACAGTGATTTTCTCGGATAACGATATTAATGCAGTGGGTACAGGCGAAACTTCCCTTGCAGGGATTCAGGCAACCTCTAATAGCCCAATTATTTTCTCAAGTAACACTATCGACTTAAACGGAAATATACCCGATTCACATAGCTCTTTTTCGGGACTCTGGGCACGCGGGATTTCTATTATTAGTGAAGGTCCAATAACAATTAATGACAATGATATCAATGTGACAACAATTGGATTTAGTTATGTAGAAGGAATTAGAACTTCTGGTGGCCCAACGACTCTCTCGAGCAATAGAGTCGTCATAAATGTCAACACTGGCCCATCTTATAGACCTTTTGCAGCAGGTATATCTAGCAGCAGCAATAACTCCATAGCAATCGTTGACAATAATTTAGATATGATTGCAACTGGATCTTTTTATGGTTTGAGCGGGATCAGTTCTTCTGGTGAATCTATCACGACTTCAAATAATTCAGTTGTTGTTGACGCTGGAGGCAGTTCTTATCTAACCGGTATATCTAGCTCTTCTAGGGGAGCCAATACAATCTCAGGTAATGTCGTTACCGTAACCGAAGGTAGTTTTGTTGTCACTGGCATCCGGTCTTCAGGTAGTTCCACGTTGATTTCAGATAATTCGGTGACTGCCATTAGCAACTCTCATAGCATAACTGGCATCCAGTCTTCGGGTGGCCCTACTGTAATTTCAGACAATACGGTTACTGTTGCTGGTAGCGCCTATGTAACTGGAATCTCTTCAGGGGATTTCACTGTGATCTCGGTTTTGGGAAATATGATTACGGTTTCTGAATATACACCTCCATCGTATTGGCCAAAACCAGTTGGTGTGCGTCTTCACACCATAAGTGGGATATCACCAACTCAATGTATTCTTCTATCCAACAATAACAGTCAAACCTTAGGCGGTGGTTTTGGATATATCTTCTTCAATGAGGGAGATGGCATCCTCCAAATTGTCGATTCCACTCCCAGCTTCGCTGATATACAAGCCAGCAACATCGGCACCTTCTCCTTCGAGCCTAATATCAGCAGCTTTACCAACGTAGCAGCCTGTCCTCAAAATTAGTTCGCAACGCTCAGACCTCGTGGTTGCTTTCATAACAGGATTTATCCAGGCAAGGGGGTTTCGGGCAGCCAGTCTTCGTTTTGACCCATAGAGATGATTTGAATCTAGGGCCTGCGATACCCCGTATCCACAGCTACAAAAGCGACATCGGTAGCCTGTTTTACTAGGCTGAAACTCTCGGAGTCGTTAGTTATGGTCGGTACCTTAGCCCAAACCCAGAGCCTGGCCGAAAAAGCCAAGGCCCTCGGTATCAAGTTTTTCCTGGTTTCCTACACCGATCTGCTGGGGGGCACGCGGGCCAAGCTGGTGCCCGCATCTCAAATAGCCCCGGTGGAGAAAGACGGCGCATTTTTCTGCTCCTTTGCGTCGAACTTGGGCCTGGGGCCAGAGGCGGCGGAAATTGCCGTGGTGCCCGACCCCGACTCCCTCATTCAGCTGCCCTGGGAGCCCACCGTGGGCTGGGTGGCCAGTGACGTGTACTACGAGGGCGAACCCTTCCCCGCCGCGCCGCGAATGATGCTGAACCGGGCGATCGACCAGGCGGCAGCGCTGGGCTACAGCCTCAAAACCGGCGTTGAGGCAGAGTTCTTTTTGCTGCGGAAGACAGAGACCGGCTATGCGATCGCCGACCCCAAAGACACCGCCGAGCGCCCCTGCTACGACCAGCTCAACCTGATGCGCCAGTTTGACCTGATTTCCACCGTGGTCACCTACATGGAAGACCTGGGCTGGGAGCCCTACCAGTGCGACCACGAAGACGCCAACGGCCAGTTTGAGCTGAATTGGACCTACAGCGATGCTAAGACGACGTGCGATCGCCACGTGTTCTTCAAATACATGGTCAAAACCCTGGCCGAGCAGCGCGGCTTTATCGCGACCTTTATGCCCAAGCCCTTTAGCCATATCACCGGCAACGGCGGCCATGTCCACAACAGCCTGTGGCAGGGCGACACCAACATCTTTGCCGAAGGTGCCGACAGCGGCGGCCTTTCACCCCTTGGCTACAACTTCCTCGGCGGCGTACTGGCCCACGGCAAAGGCCTCGCCGCCCTCTGCGCCCCCACCGTCAACTCCTACCGCCGATTGGGGGCCAGCAGCACCACCTCCGGCAGCACCTGGAGCCCCCGCTACATCTCCTACGGCGGCAACAACCGCTCCCACCTGATCCGCATTCCCGACACGGGCCGCTTCGAGTGCCGCATGATCGACGGGGCCGTCAACCTCTACCTGGCCACCGCTGGTATCCTCGCCGCCGGCCTCGACGGCATTAAAAACAAGGCCGACCCCGGCGATCGCATCGACGAAAACCTCTTCGCCCGCGGCGACGAATTCCCCAACCTGCAAACCCTACCCCACAACCTCTACGAGGCCATGGCCGCCCTGAAGCAAGACCCTCTGCTGATGGACATGATGGGCGAACTTGGGTCAAAGACCTTCCTTGAAATGAAGGCGAAGGAATGGGATGCCTTCAACGCCCAGATTACGGATTGGGAAATGAACCAGTACGTGAATATCTAGGGGAAGAGGGCGAATGGCATTCGCCCCTACAAGTTGGATGTGGTGGGCAATGCCCACCTACGACAGCCGCAGAGAAGGACAGGTCAATTCGCAGAACAGAGGTTTAAACCGATGATCGGCAACTCCTTTCCGTGAGGTGAAGGACGACGGAACGTCCTTCTCGTAGGGGTCTGGGGGGACCGAAATCCCCCCAGCGGCATGCCTGGCTTTAGAACAGCACTTTGCGCCGCTCTGCTCAGGTCAATCGGCGATCGCACAATTCTCTGCCTTGGGTCGCGCCATCGAAGTCATCCCGCCCAAAACTCTGACCGCTTGACCCAAGCTACGGGGTCACTTGTTCGACTCATAATCATTTTCTCCATCCCCTCCATGCTCTACACCTACAACTTCCCCACCCGCATTCGCTTTGGCCCCGAAGTGCGCCACGAACTCACCGCCGAACTCACCGCCCTGGGCATCCAGCGCGTTCTCATCGTCACCGATAAGGATGTCGCTCAGCTGCCCTGGTTCCCAGAACTAGAAGCCATCCTTGCCGCTTACCATGCCGCCACCTTTAGCGGCGTCTGGGGCAACCCCGTTGTCTCCCAAGTCAATGCCGGGGTAGACGCCTGGAAAGCCTCTGGGGCCAACGGCATTGTGGCCGTCGGCGGCGGTGCGCCGATGGATGTGGCCAAGGCGATCGCCCTGATGGCCCACCACCCCGGCCACCTGTTCGATTACGAAGACGGCAACAGCACCCGGCCCATCGATCAGCCGATTCCGCCCATTGTCGCTATCCCCACCACGGCAGGCACCGGCAGCGAAGTGGGCCGCAGCGCGGTGATCTCCGACGACGAGACCCACGCTAAAAAGATCATGTTCGATCCGCAGTTATTGCCTAAGGTAGTGCTGGCCGACCCGGAGCTATTGCTGGGCCTACCCGCCAAAATTACCGCCGCCACGGGTATGGATGCGCTCACTCACCTGATTGAGGCATTTTTAGCGAAGGGCTTTAACCCCCTCTGCGATGGCATTGCCCTGGAGGGCATCCATCTGGTGGCGCAGAATTTGAAGGCGTGCGTGGACTTTGCCCAGCAACTGCGAAACGGCGACAGCTTTGATGAGGCAACGGAGGCGGCCCATCTGACGGCTCGGGGAGGAATGCTAAATGCCTCGATGATGGGGGCGATCGCATTCCAAAAGGGCCTGGGCGTCACTCATTCTTGCGCCCATGCGCTCTCTACGGTGTACGACACCCACCACGGTTTGGCGAATGGCATCATGCTGCCTGCGGCAATGCGGTTCAATCTCTCGGCGGAGCCGGAGCGGTTTTTGCGGATGGCGAGGGTGGTGAAGCCTGGGGCGATGGATGGGCAGGAGTTTGTGGATTGGATTGTGGCGCTATCAGAGTCCATTGGCATTCCGGCTTCCCTGGCCGATTTGGGAGTTAAATCCGATAATCTGGATCCGCTGGTGGCGGTGGCGATTAAGGATGGGTGTCATCCGCTGAATCCTAGGCCCGTAGCTGAGGCAGACTTCTACGCCATCTACCAAGACGCCTTCTAAAAAACATCGGCAAGACCCCACAGGGTCTTGCCGATGCTGCTTTCAACAATTACCGCCAGAGCTTGACCGGAGGACTATTCTGGCGACGAAAACACCCGAGCATCTGGCTTCTTCTCAAGGGCGCAGGCCCTGCACCCCTACTTTGGGTATCTGCTTGCCGAGAAACTTCCTTAGGCGAGATCAGATTTCTTGACCAGGTGGGCCTCTAGGAACCACAGCCGCTTGTCGATGGTGCGAGAGATCTCGGTGTAGAGATCGGCGGTGTCGGCATCGCCTAGCTCATCGGTGGTGTCGATGGCCCCACGTACATGCTTGGCGTAGGCGGCAAAGCGCTCCGCCAGGGCCGTAACGTGTTCAATACCGTCGATGGCATCGAAAGGATACTCGGGCAAAATCGACTCGGCGGCGGCGATGCGGGCCGTACCCATAGCCGTGCCCCCCAGGGCGGTGACGCGCTCAGCTACCATATCCACATACTCTTCGAGCTCTCCAGACAGCTCATCAAACAGCTCGTGGAGCTGGTAAAAGTCCATGCCCTTGACATTCCAGTGGGCCTGCTTAGTTTGGGTTTTGAGGTCCAAGGTGGCGGCCAGGGATTGGTTCAAAAGCTCACAGACCTGCGATCGCACTTGGGCCGACATATCAATGCGGGTTGGGTAAAATCTGCTCTTGGCTTTGCTCTTAGCAACGGTTGCAACCATATGGCCTCCCTTTAACAAATGAATAACTAATCACTGACAATGATGCGGTTAAACCAAAAACTGGCGAACGGGTTCTAGATCCAATGCTGAAATCTTATCACCAGGCTTTCGACTCCCCTAAATCATACTCATTATGAGTACGACTTGCAACCACTCAGTCAAAAACCTTGGATTGCCGGCAATTGGCTGAGTTGGGCTAAAGGCATCATGAGAACTGCCTTGCCATGAAGTTCGACGATGAAACTGCAATCCAATCCTCAGTTTTAAACGTTTTCTCCCGTACTCTACTGCAAGCCCCTAGCCCGGGCCTGTATCCCTAGGCAGAGTCTAGGCCCGACTGCCTGCCCCCGCCCTACTCTCCTCGACTGCCAGTCTCGCAAAGGCCTGCCGGGGAACTGCTTGGTGGCGGTGAGGGGGCAAAGCTTCTGGGGATGTTCTGGGCCGGTCGCCTGGGCCATGGAGCCGAACTTTCGGCGAATTGTTTGCCATTCACGAAAAACTCTGAGATAAGTTGATATAACAAGTTCGTTTTCTCAGCTAGATTCACCTGCCCGGCGCGATCGTTCTGGCTATAGAAAACTGCTCTGAGCGTATATCTCAAGGCCCATGGATATTCTGGTTATTCAACATGTTGAGGCCGACCCCGTTGGCATTTTGGGTCGGTATCTAGAGGTGAGGGGAGCCTGGCTACACACGTGGCTGGTGCCCCATCGCTCGATTCCGCCCCAGGGTTACTATGACGGTCTGATTGTGCTTGGCGGCCCCATGAATGCCTGTGACGATGAAGGGTTTCCCTACCTGGCTAGGGTGGTGGAGCTGATTCAGCAGTTTCAGCGCCAGGGCAAGCCAGTGCTGGGCATCTGTCTGGGGGCACAGCTGATTGCCCGGGCCTTTGGCGGTCGGGTCTACCAAAACGATCGGCCCGAGCTAGGGTTTACACCTCTGTTTCCGGTGGCGGGGACGGAGGAATCCTGGCTGCAGGACTATCCGGCAGGCTTGCCTATGATGCAGTGGCATTTTGACACCTTCGATCTGCCGCCTGGGGCTCAACTGCTGCTGACCAATCAGGCCTGCAAGAATCAGGCCTTTCGCCTGGGCAGCAACATCTACGGTCTCCAGTTCCATCCCGAAGTCACCCCCGAAATTGTGATGAACTGGATGGCGTTTAAGACCGAGTGGATTGAGGCTAACTATCCCCACCTGTTTGAGCAACTGAGGGAACAGCTGGAGCTGCACTGGGTGCAGGCCGCTCAGTTTACCGAGCAGCTGGCCTATGCCTGGTACGACCAGGTGGTGGCCTCGGCCCAAACCGTCTCGCTGTTTCAGTAGGGGCCGCGCCATCGGGCTGCTCAGCTATTTCTCTCCACCCTGGAGAGGCCGGTGTCGTTTGTCGTTCTAAAGAGTTTTAAGGATTAAAAGTCATGGCGTATCCCGAGATCAAACCCCTGTCTCCAGAACTGCAGGCCCTGCAGCAGAACTTGGAGCAGCGGGGGGTGAAGTACGCCCTGGCCAGCTTCGTCGATATCCACGGTATGTGTAAGGGCAAGGTGGTGCCCCTCAGCCACTTCGATCGCATGATGCAGGGGTCTGAACTCTTTACCGGCGCGGCCCTCGACGGCGTGCCGCAGGAAATCAACGACGACGAAGTGGGCACCATGCCCGACCCCGACAGCGCCACGGTGCTGCCCTGGAACCCTGAGGTGGTGTGGTTTGCCAGCGATTTGCATCTGGGGGGCCAGCCCTTTGAGGCCTGCTGCCGCACCATTCTCAAGCGGGTGCTGGACCAGGCGGCGGCGATGGGCTATCGGTTTAACCTGGGCATTGAGACGGAGTTTTTTATCCTTAAAGACACCGAGGAGGGGTTTGGGCCGGTGAGCGATCGCGACACCCTAGCCAAGGCCGCCTACGCCCTCCCCACGGTGCTCGACAACTACAAAATTCTCGACACCATCGTCAGCGCCATGAATGGCCTGGGCTGGGACGTCTACTCCTTTGACCACGAAGACGCCCAGGGCCAGTTTGAGACCGACTTCACCTACTGCGACGCGCTGAAGATGGCCGATCGCCTCACCTTCTTTCGGCTGATGGTGAAGGAACTGGCGAGAGCCCAGGGCTACTTTGCCAGTTTTATGCCCAAGCCCTACGCCAACCAAACCGGCAGCGGCGCCCACTACAACATGTCGCTGGCCGATCTGGATACCGGCAAAAACCTGTTCGAGGACCCCAGCGACCCCTGCGGGCTCTCGAAGCTGGGCTACCAGTTTATTGCCGGGGTGCTAAAGCACGCTAAGGCGATCGTGGCGGTTACCTGCCCCACGGTGAACAGCTACAAGCGGCTGGTGCGCCAGGGCAGCATGTCGGGCTTTACCTGGGCGCCGGTGTACGTATGCTATGGCAACAACAACCGCACCAACATGGTGCGCATTCCCCTGGGTGGGGGCCGGGTCGAGTATCGCGCTGCCGATATCTCTACCAACCTGTACCTGGGGGCGGCGATGATCTTAGCCGCCGGTCTAGAGGGCATTGCCGAAGGGCTCGACCCCGGCGCGCCCCATACCGAAAATATGTACACCTATTCGTTGGCGGAACTTGAGGCCATGGGCATCGACACCCTGCCCCGCACCCTGGGCGAGGCGGTGGATGCCTTTGCCGCCGATCCCCTCAGCGAGGCGGTGATGGGGCCGCTGATGTACAAAACCTACGTCGATTTCAAGACCCAGGAGTGGGAGGAGTACCACAGTCACGTCTCTGACTGGGAGCTACAGCGCTACCTCAAATTTTTCTAGCGATTTCTAGATAAACCTCGTCTAACTTCAAACCCAGAGTTTCCCTCACCCTAAATCCCTCTCCCGAAGGGAGCTACTGTGTACACACAAATGTTTCTCGGCTGAATTGCCCTCATTCGATCCCCCCAACCCCCCTTAAAAAGGGGGGCATTGGATCCCCTGCCTGGAAAAACTGCCCCCTTTCCTCAAGGGGGGCCCTATTGAGTAACCCCAACAAGTTGAATTTGGGGGGATCATAGCGGGCGTTTGGCTCAAGAGGAGATATGTATACACGGTAGCCCGAAGGGAGAGGGACTTTGAAGTCTTTTCCGGCTCTCCTCACCCTCTGGGAGAGGGGCTGGGGGTGAGGGGTAGAACTATGGCTCTCAACGTGGAAACGGTCTTCATCAGCCTTGGGATCAATCCCCTCGACGGCGACTGTACAGGCTAAGGTGCCTACCAGAATCAGCAGCAGCAGGGCGATCGCCCCCGGTCTTTGGCTCACCCTTCACATCACCACAATCCTCGCTGTGACCGAGTGTAGCAGGGGCAACGGGGCGACGGTCACCCAGACCCACTGATGAATACGATCACAGGTTTTGGCTATGTCTACTGACGGATGGGGCGGTCAGGGGGCGATCGTTAGGGGCTTAGCCAGCCATGGGCATGGGCTTGACATTCTCGGGGGCAAAAATGCCCTTAGGAATAATGCCGTGCACGCCCCAGTTGCCGTCGACCACCTGGGTAATGGCAAAGTCGGCCCCTACGGTAATCAGCGAAAACGCTTCATCTTCCGTCAGGTTCATGCCGTTCATCAAGAAGTCGCGCAGCTTGGCCGAGCTATCCTTCAGGGCTGGGTCTAGGGACGACAGGGTATAGATTTCCTTCTGGGCATCTTCCCCCAGGGCTTCGAGGTAGTTGGGGTAGGTAAAGCCGTGGACAATCCAGGCGTCGGGGGTTTCGAGCAGCGGGTAGTTAACCCCCTCAAGCAGGGTGCCAGCCAGGTCGGCTTTTTTGTGGAGCACAAACTGAAACACGCCGGTGATGGAGGTTTCAATGGCGGTGCCATCTAGCTCCGAATCCCCCTGGGAGGCGTGGGCATCGCCGCCGGAAAATAGCGCACCGGGCACCGCTACCGGGTAGTACATGGTGGTACCGATGGCGATGTTGCGATCGTCCATGTTGCCGCCAAAGTAGCTGGGGGGAATCGAATCCACCACGTCCGCTTCGCTGGGGGCTACCCCCATGGAGCCCAGGTGCAGCCGCAGGGGCACCTTCACCCCCACCAGGGTCTCTTCGATCTCGGTGACGGTGGCATGGTCCACAATCACGCCGGGGTAGTCGATGGTCTCGTGGACTACCCCATCGGGGCTGGTTTGGGGGGTCCACTTAAACCGATAGGCGGCGGTGGCGTAGGGTTGTTCTCCCGTGGCATCCATCTCGTAGATGGTGATCACTTCGCGGGGTTTGGGATCGGTTTTGAGGTTGTCGTACTGATAGCCCCACCAGGCGGCGGCGTTAGAGCCAAAGGTTTTGCCTGCGTACTCAGGGTTGCCGCTGGGGCGCAGGGTCAGGTCGACAATCTTGACCTCTAGCAGGTCGCCGGGCTCGGCACCGCAGACGTAGACCGGCCCGGTGAGAATGTGCACGCCGGGGCCGCGATCGCTGATGGTCTTCCCCTCAGCGGTCCAGTTGTAGATGCTTTCGATGGCAGGGTCGCCGGCAATCATGCGATCGTAGTCATCGCCCGCGTGGTGAGTAATGGTCTCCAGGGTGACGTAGTCCTGGGAATTGACCGAAATAATCGGGGCCAGATTTTTGCTGTAGAAGCCCCAGTGCACGGTCTCGGGGCTGGCGGCCACCTTGTAGTGGCGGGGGCTAGAGGCGGGGCTGATGCAGCTGGTGGGCACGGTGCCTTCGAGGGGGGGCACCGCCGCGCTGGCTCGGGTCATGCCCACGGGGAGAAAGCTAGCCCCCAGACAGAGCACCACCGTAGCAATAAACAACGACGGCCAGGTCTTAGGCCATCGAAACTTGCGATTTTCAGACATTTTCTGTTTCCTGAAAGGGATTTAAGCCAATTAGCCACACCTATGCTTCTTCAGATAGCGATTAGCTTCTGTATAGTAGGCAACGCTAATTTTTATAGAGTGAAATGCTGTAATTCTCGGGCCGACAGGCCAGCGCTGCCCGGCGGAGCAGGGGCTTGCTCGAAGCAGCCCGGCACCCCCGAGCCAATCACCTCGCCCCAAGCCACGATCGCCCCCCGTGGTCAGCAGAGAGTGGAGCCTGCCGACCGCAAACTCGCAGTTCTCTGTCGACAAGACCCTAGGCTGGGGCGGGTTCCCCGCCAGCCCTTCGTTTACCCCTAGGGCAAACAGTCCATATAGTTCTCCACATCCCAGTTGGTGGTAGTGGCCAAAAAACGGATCCACTCATCCCGCTTATACTGATCGTAGAGGCGATACATTTCCCCCGGCAGGGCCGATTGAATCACCTCGTCGGTGGCTAGAGCATCCAGCGCCTCGCCGAGGGACATGGGCAGTTTCTTCACCTGCTTACCGCTGTCCATCGCCTCGTAGATGTTGCGCTGCTCGGGCTGGCCAGGGTCGAGCTGGCGGCTGAGGCCGTCGTCAAAGGCCTTGAGAATGGCCGCAGCCATCAGGTAGGGGTTGACCATGGAGTCGACAGCGCGGTACTCAAACCGACCGGGGGCCGACACCCGCAGCCCGCAGGTGCGGTTTTGGTAGCCCCAGTCGGAGTAGACCGGCGCCCAAAAGCCCGCATCCCACAGACGGCGATAGGAGTTGACCGTGGAGCAACCGATCGCCGTCAGGGCCGGCAGGTGCTCGATCACGCCGCCAATGCAGTGGAGACCCACCGGGCCAGGCATGCGCTTAGAGGCCCCTTCCACCGGCATAAAGGTGTTTTCGCCGCCCTGGCTATAGGTGAAATTGCCCTCCAAACCGGGCAGGCTCTCAAAGCCAAACATCTTAATCGCATCGTCGCCGCCCCGCCACAGTGACAGGTTGTGGTGACAGCCTGAGGCCGACACCCCCATAAAAGGCTTCGACATAAAGCAGGCAATCAGGTTAAACTCGCGGGCCACCTGGGCGCAGATCTGGCGGTAGGTGGTGAGGCGATCGCACGTCCTAACCGCATCGTCGAACATAAAGTTGAGCTCCAGCTGTCCGGGCGCATCCTCGTGGTCGCCCTGGATCATGTCTAGACCCATGGCCCGCCCGTACTCAATCACCCGCAGAAAGACCGGGCGCAGTTCTTCGAACTGATCGATGTGGTAGCAGTTGGGCTTGGTGACGCCGCCGTTGGGCTTGCCGTCGGGGCCTTTTTTTAGCCACATCATTTCCGGTTCGCAGCCGTGGCGCAGCTGTAGACCGTGCTTGGCCTGAAACTCGGCGTGGAGGCGCTTGAAGTTGCCGCGACAGTCGCCGGTCAGAAACGCCGCCGCATCCTCCTCCTCTTCGCGGTTGCGGAAGCAGACGCAGTAGACCCGCGCCACCCGCTTATCCCACGGCAGCTGGCAAAAGGTTTCTGGGTCGGGAATGGCGACTAGCTCAGCCGCCTCGGGACCGTAGCCCAGGTACTGGCTATTGCGATCCATCGCCAGGTTGACGGTAGCTCCATAAACCAGCTGAAAGCCATTCTCGGCGGTAGTTTCCCAATAGTCAGCGGGGATGCCCTTGCCGACAATGCGCCCGGTGATGGAGACGAACTGATAGTAGATGTACTGAATGCCCAGCTGATCAATTTTGGCGCGCACCTGCTTAACGAGTTCGTCACGCCCCTCGGCGCGGACGTAGCGTTCTAGATCCGTCGAGGTGTCAACCCGTGTTAGCACTCCAGTCACCGTGAGGCCTCCTAGTTTTGCAGAGCAGCAAGAATGGTCTCAGTAAAGCCAACTTGTTATGACAAGTTTGTAGCCGTTGATACGGTGTGAAACAACTGAGCATCCATAAATCTTGCTCTTGCAATGAAGTCGTCAAACTCAGAAAGTTGTCAGAGGTGCATCTGGTTGACTGACAAAACTAATCGCGACACAGCGGTACGTGTGTATTTTGAATTGCCGCGAGGGTGCCCGGTCACGGTAGGGTATGACGGCCCAGGCCGGTAACAGACGCTGAGGCGATCGCGATGTGGGCACAGGCCTCGGCATCGGACAGCGCATCGTGGTGATTGAGGGGTATGCCCAGGTAGTCACAGACATTGGGCAGTTTAGTGGGGCGCAGGTTCCAGGCTTGGCGGGCCAGTTTGACCGTGCAGACAAACTCGGGCGTCGGGGGCACAATGCTGTAGGCCTGGCAGCAGGCCAGCAGAACGCTGCGGTCAAAGGCGGCGTTATGGGCGGCAAAAAAGTCTGCTCCGGCCAAAATTGCCGCTATTTTAGGCCAAAGCTCGCCAAAGCTGGGTTGATTGGCCACCTGAGCCCAGGAGATGCCGTGAATATAGGTGAACTCAAACTGCTGCCGCGGGGGACGAATTAGGAAGTGGGCCCGATTGACCACCTGCCCCTGCTCGACCCTTACCAGACCGATGGAACAAGCGCTATCTCGGTAGCGATCGGCGGTTTCAAAATCGAGGGCAACGAAGGTGGTCATAGGAAAATTTTACTATCCTATGGCAAGGTAGCTCTCTATCGGCATTACCTGCTCGACTCTTGGTTCAACGCAATATGCTTCGTGTTACTCAGATCAAATTGCCCCTCGACCATCCTGAAGCCGCGCTTGAGGAGGCGATTCTGAAAAAGCTGCAGCTGGCGGCGGCGGATCTGAGCAGCTTCACCATCTTTAAGCGCAGCTACGATGCCCGCAAGAAGGGCAACATCACCCTGGTCTACATCGTGGATGTGGAAACGCCGCAGGAAAAAGCACTCCTGAAGCGGTTTAAGAAGGACACTACCGTAGGGCTGACCCCCGATATGACCTATCGCCCGGTGGCGCAGGCTCCCCAGGGACTGCCCACCCGCCCGATTGTGATCGGCATGGGGCCCTGCGGCATGTTTGCCGGGCTAATGCTAGCGCAGATGGGGTTTCGCCCGATTATTCTCGAGCGGGGCAAGGCGGTGCGCGATCGCAGCGTCGATACCTTTGGCTTTTGGCTCAAGAAAACCCTCAACCCCGAATCTAACGCGCAGTTTGGCGAAGGCGGTGCGGGCACCTTTTCCGATGGCAAACTCTACAGCCAGGTCAGTGATCCCCACCACTACGGCCGCAAGGTGCTGACGGAACTGGTTAATGCCGGGGCTGCCCCCGAAATTTTGTACATCAATAAACCCCATATTGGCACCTACCGTCTAGTCAAAATCGTGCAGAACCTGCGGGCCACCATCGAAGCGTTGGGCGGCGAAATCCACTTTCAAACCCGTGTTGCCGACATTGATATCGACCAGGGCCAGGTGCGCGGGGTGAAGCTAGATAACGGCGACTATATTGCCAGCGACCACGTGGTTTTGGCGGTGGGCCACAGCGCCCGCGACACCTTTCAAATGCTCTATGACCGAGGTGTCTACATTGAGGCTAAGCCCTTTTCCATCGGCTTTCGCATTGAGCATCCCCAGGCGCTGATCGATCGCTGTCGGTTAGGCGATCAAGCGGGGCATCCCCGGCTGGGTTCCGCCGACTACAAACTAGTCCACCACTGCGAAAATGGGCGATCGGTCTATAGCTTTTGCATGTGTCCCGGCGGCAAGGTGGTGGCCGCCGCCTCGGAACCGGGTCGACTGGTGACCAACGGCATGAGCGAGTACGCCCGGGACGAATCTAACGCCAATAGCGCCATCGTGGTCGGCATTAGCCCCGACGATTATCCCGAGGGCCCACTGGCGGGCATTGCCCTACAGCGGCAATTGGAAGAGCAGGCCTTTGCCCTGGGGGGCGGCACCTACGAGGCCCCTGGGCAGCTAGTGGGCGATTTTCTGGCTGACCGTCCGTCCACCGCCTTTGGGGCGGTGTATCCCTCCTACAAGCCGGGGGTAAAGCTGAGGGATTTGAGCAGGAGTTTGCCAGACTATGCGATCGCAGCTATCCGTGAGGCTATTCCCGCCTTCGATCGCCAAATCCACGGCTTTGCCATGGATGATGCCGTTTTAACCGGAGTCGAGACTCGCACCTCGTCGCCCCTCCGCATCAAGCGCAACGAGTCCTGCCAGAGTATCAATACCGCTGGGCTATATCCGGCGGGGGAGGGGGCTGGCTACGCCGGGGGCATTCTATCTGCCGGTATTGACGGCATTAAGGTGGCAGAGGCCGTTGCCCTCAGTCTCACCTCCCCATGATTGCTAACACCTCACAAGCAGTCAGGTAATAACCCATCAAGGAACAAAGTCGGGCGATCAACCCTTGGGTGTCGAACGCCGCGATGGGGGCTTGCGTCGAGAGGGCTTATGCTCAGGCTCCAGGCTATCGGGGTGCTGAGCCTCCAGCAAAAAGACCCGCCGACCGTCGGTAATGCGATAGAGGGTAGTGCAGGTACAGCTGTACCCCTCGGCCTTGAGTTGGGCCGCCCGTTCATCGCAGGCCGCCTGGGCCTGTTCCGCGTCTTCCCAATCGGTTTCGAGAAATATTTCCTGAATTAAACCCATTTCTGCCGCTCATCGCTATGGACTGTACTGAACTTGCACCTGGCGTGCTGTGGTGGCAAATGCAGCGGAGGTTGCTGCGGTAATGCCCCTTGGGAACCAGGCTAACTTCTTTTGCTTTTCTTGCCGCAAATCTCTTCTTGGAGGTGTCTTGCTGGAGACAATACTAGCGGCGAGGGAAAGCCACAGATCGTCGTGGTTCCAAAGGAGCGGCTGGGCCTGACCCTAGATTCGCTGACCATTAACGCTTGGGCTTAGCCGCGACAGATTTGGCCTGGGGGGGCTTCGCCAAGGTTCTAGACTCGACTCGAAATTCGGGAATATCCCACAGTTCCCTATCGTCTAGGGTGTACTGTTCGCACACTAGACTTAGCCGACCGCCAGCGCTCAGCATGGGGTTAATTGAATGGGTCAGATTGCCTTGAAAATGGAGCAGCAGGCCGGTCTGGGGTTGAATTTGAGCGACCCGCTGGCGGCCCCGATGGAGAACCAGTTCGCCGCTGGCCAGGTCGTCGGGTACCTGCACGTAGAGCACGCTCACCTGGTCCGGCGGGTCTATGGTTTTGCAGTAGGAGCGCAGGGAGCGATCGATATGGGGGTCGACCCGAGACCCCTGCTTTAGCAACAGGGGATTTAGGTAAAACGCATTGCAGTCGGGCAGCAGTGCCTGATCAAGATAGGGCTTGAAATAGGGGAACTGGCGATCGACCTCGGCCCGGCCTAGCCGGGTAAACACCACAGAAAACCCCTTAGTAGCAACAAAATCACGGTTGAGATTGTTGGTAGAAAAGTAGGGGCAAGACTGAATGGCTCCCCGCAAACTCTGGAGGTAGAAGCTAGAAAACGCCTGGGGCTGACAACGGTAGTAAGCTGTTAGGCATTTAAACCACGTATAATACCTCACAAAGTGGTGGATATTGTTATGCCAGTCAAAAACTATTTAACACCGGAAGAAAAGCTTGAACTTCAACAGCACCTCAAATCTCATGAGCATCCTGATATTAG
>JBGSNT010000195.1:0-34917 GCA_041739575.1 Nodosilinea sp.
GTTTGCCTGGATGCCACTCAAAGCCCCTTATAGCAAGGGTTTGAGGCGATCGAGAGCGTTTTCTGGCTTCGTATCGCCTGCAATGCTTGTCAGCTGAGGGTTTCAGGGGTTAGCGATCCATGTTTTGTCGGTCAACCAGGCAAGCCACAGCGGGCCAAAACGGGCAAATCGCTCTGCGGGCAGCGGTAATTAACGCGGCGGCCAATGCCGATCCCGAGGGCTGGACGGTGATCGATGCTCTACGGGCCTTCCCGGCCCAATCCATCCACATCGACCTGATGGATCTGCTGGCTCTACGGCGAGAGCTGGCCCTGTACTTCAGTTACAACCAGGCCGCCAATGCCGCCATTCAGGCCCAGGCGACGGCGGAAGCCCTCACCCAAACCGATCTGAATGTAGCCGGATTGCCCGACCTCAGCCAGCCCGGCCCTTACGCCTTCCAGAAAGACACCGTCACCGTCACCAATCCGGCCACACGACAAACTGCAGAGGGTCTGACCGTCAACTACGACTTCGATTCCGATATATACATTCCCACGGGGCTGACCGAACCTGCCTCCATCGTGATCATTTCCCACGGCTTTGGGGATGTCAAAGAAAGCTTTACCTTCCTGGCAGAACATCTGGCCTCCTACGGCTTTATCGTCATCCTGCCCGACCACGTGGGCAGCGATTTGGCCTACCGTCAAACCTATTTACAAGGGCGGCTGAATACCCTGCTCAGCCCCATGGAGTTCATCAATCGGCCCCAGGAAATTTCGTTTTTAA
Source organism: Nodosilinea sp. (assembly GCA_041739575.1). GTDB lineage: Bacteria > Cyanobacteriota > Cyanobacteriia > Phormidesmidales > Phormidesmidaceae > Nodosilinea. The sequence goes on from JBGSNT010000195.1 coordinate 769, forward strand.
TCGACAAACTGGAAGCACTCACGGCGGAGTCGGCGGAGTGGGCCGCCATTGCCGATGTCAGCCGCATCGGCGTTGTGGGAGACTCGCTGGGGGCCTCCACCGCCCTGGCCCTGGGGGGTGCCGAAATCAACTACGACCGCCTGGTGGAAAACTGCGATCAGGAGAACGTCATCTTCAACTTTGCCCTGTATCTGGAATGTCGCGCCCGGTTTTTGCCCCCGCAAAACTACGACCTGAAAGATCCCCGAGTGAAAGCGGTTGTTGCGGCCCATACGGTGGGCGGTGGGCTCTACGGCCCCGAGGGCTTCAGCGAAATTGATGTACCGCTGCTGATGGTGGCGGGGGGCAACGATATTGTTTCGACGGTGGTGACCGAACAGATTCACCCCTTCGTCTGGCTACAGGCCCAGCCGAAGTATCTGGCCATGTTCGAAGGCGGCACCCACTTTACCTCCAAGCCGGGGCGAGATGGAGCCGGAGGCATCTTTAAGCTGCTGGCGGGGGAGCATCGGAACCTGGGCTCCCGCTACTACAAAATTCTCAGTGTGGCGTTCTGGAATGCCCACCTGCGAGACCAGGAGGAATTTTTACCCTATCTGACCGCCCGCTATGGCGAACTCATCAGTGAAGGGCAGCCCATGGCGGTGGATGTCATCTCTGACCTGGCTGCCAGCCAGCTGGAAGCGGCCTACGGTGGGGCAACGCCCATCCCCGTCATCCCAGCCGCGATCGCCCCACGACCTGCCCCTCGGGAAGAGAGGATTCTAGCCGAAATTGCCCGCACCGGGGTGCTCAAGGTAGGGCTCAGGAAAGACGCCGCCCCCTTCGGTTTCATCAACCAGGATGACGCCTGGGATGGCTACTGCGGCGATCTGGCCCTCTCCCTCGGCAACTACCTGACGGAACACCTGGCCCTGGATAGACCCATTCAAGTGGTAGAACTCACGTCCACTCTGGACAATCGCTTTGGCCTGGTCAGAGACGGCACCGTTCACCTAGAGTGCGGCCCCAACACCATTCGCTCGGATGTGGCGGGGATTACCTTTTCCAATACCATCTTTGTCGGCAGCGCTCAATTCCTGGCGCTGGCCAGCCAGCCAGAACCGATTAACCCTAACCTGCCCCTGACCGGGGTACGGCTGGGGGTACTCAGCAACACCACGACTGAGCAGTTTGTGCAGACCACCTACCCCAATGCTGAACGGGTGACTTTTGATGGGCCAGAAGGACGCAACCTGGCCATTCAGGCGGTTCAACAGGGCACCATTGAGGCCTTCGTCGGCGATGGGATTTTGACCTACGCTGCCCTGCGGCTGGCCGGGCAGCCCCTTGAGGAGTTTGCCTTGATGCCCGAACAGCCCTTGACCTGCGAGTTCTACGGGTTAGTACTCCCCGACAATGACCCGCAGTGGCTTACCTTGGTCAATCAATTCCTGGTTAGCGACAGCGAAAATGCCGTCTCTACAAAGTGGTTCGCCGACCTCTACCCCGAAGCCCTTAATCAGGCTGACTTTTGCCTGAATCGGTAAAAAGCTATGTAATGGGACAGTCTGGGCCAATAAGAGATTGGCTATCCGTCCCGTCATGGTGGGTGGGTTGCAGGCCATACAGGCGAGTCGCAGCCAGTGAATCTCATGGGTGATGTCGCAGGTTTGAAACGCGGTTTGACGATCCGCCAGACCCTTGGCATATAGCCGCTCATTCGGCGTCTCATCGATCCCAAACACCTGATAAGGCCGATGCTGGGGCACGGGTATCGTCGCCAAAATCGAGTCCCCGTGCTCAATGGCCTCTAGACTGCACAGGGAAATTGCTCTCAGCGTACGCCCTCTGAATCGCTGGGTACAACGCTCCATGTTGATGACGAAAGCAGGGATTCAGGCTCAACTCCACGGGTGAGCGGGCGCGGTCATTACTACTGAGGGCATCGAGCAAATCCAGTACGCTGTCGCGGCGGTACCTGAAATTGCCATAGAGGGCTTGGCGAAATCTCTGTAACGTTTCAAGATGAGTTGTCATAGGTGGTAGTGCTTAGCAATTTCACATCACTAACACTTTCCTAGTTTTGTCTAAACCCTATTTGAACAGACTCCAATTAGAAACCAAGTCGGTTTGTGATTGAGAAAATTGTGGGTCGCGAAAGTAGAATCCAAAAATGGGGAGCGATCGCCATTAATGAAATGCTCAACAGTCAACGTGTCCACCCGGTAGAAACGTATTAGTTGCACCCTTGGCATGGGCAACCAGAATATGACCATCGACCAGGATGACCCCACGAACTACAACGCGAATGTAATCTTTTTTCACAAATTGATTACGCGATCGCTATCCAAATACACCCTAATACCGCTCCACATCTGGGAATGCGTTTGTCGCTGTGCTGCGGGCCGCTTCCCCACAGGTGCGAGGTGTAGGCAAGAGCTTAGTCGGATTGGCCAACCGCTCCGGGTCGAATGCCTCGCGCACCCAGGCCATGGTCTCTAGGTCCGTCGCAGAAAACATCTCAGGCATATAGCAGCGCTTGTCGGCCCCAATGCCGTGTTCCCCCGAAATGCTGCCCCCCACCCGCACGCACAGCTTGAGAATGTCGCCGCCCAGTTCCTCCACCTGCTCTAGCTGGCCGGGAATCGCATTGTTGTAGAGAATCAGCGGGTGCAGGTTGCCGTCCCCCGCATGGAACACATTCGCCACCCGGTAGCCATGCTTTTCCCCCAGCGCCTCAATCTCTTTCAGCACGTAGGGCAGCTGGGTGCGGGGAATCACCCCATCCTGCACATAGTAGTCAGGGCTGAGCTTGCCCATGGCGGCGAAGGCGGCCTTGCGGCCCTTCCACAGCCGAAGCCGTGCCTCGGGGTCGGTGGCGACGGTCACGGTGCGGGCCCCATTTTGGCGGCACAGGGCCTGGATGCGATCGCCCGTCGCCGCCACCTCCGCCGGTAGCCCGTCGATCTCAATCAGCAGAATGGCCGCCGCATCGCGCGGGTAGCAGTTAGTCGCCACCACGTCCTCCACGGCATTGAGGCTAAAGTTGTCCATCATCTCTATGCCGGCGGGAATAATGCCCGCGCTGGTAATGGCCGACACCGCCTCCCCCGCCGCCGCCACCGAGGTAAAGTCGGCCAGCAGCACCTGAATAGACTGGGGTGCCTTGAGAATGCGCAGGGTAATCTCCGTGGCGATGCCCAGGGTGCCCTCAGAGCCCACAAACAGGCCACACAGGTCGTAGCCTGGGGTTTCCGCCACCGGGCCACCGATATCGACAATGTCGCCCTGGGGTAGCACCACCTTGAGGCCCAGCACATGGTTGGTGGTCACACCGTACTTGAGGCAGTGCACACCGCCCGAATTTTCGGCCACGTTGCCCCCCACCGAGCACACCGACTGGCTCGACGGGTCGGGGGCGTAGTAAAAGCCGGCCCCGCTGACCGCCTGGGTAACCCAGTTGTTGATCACCCCTGGTTGCACCACCACCTGCTGATTCTCTAGGTCTATCGACAAAATCTGGTTCATGGCGGCGGTGACAATCAGCACCGAGTCTTCGATGGGCAGCGCCCCCCCCGAGAGCCCCGTCCCCGCCCCCCGCGCCACGAAGGGCACCCGGAAGCGATCGCAGATCTTAACCGCCGCCGCCACCTGCTCTGTGGTCCGGGGCAGCACCACCACCGCCGGACGCTGGCGATAGCTGGTCAACCCGTCGCACTCGTAGACTAAGAGTTCTTCCTTGCGCCGCACCACGCGATCGGCCCCCAGGGCGGCGGTAAAGGCATCCAGAATAGGTGCCCACTGGGAGGCGCTCTGGGACTGGGGGCGGGCTGCTACGGTCATGGCTTTAAATCGCTGAGGATGCCTGTGATCCTAGCGCGAATTAACCCTCGCCCACGGCCCTAGGCAAACCCAACCCGTCGCGCCACACCTCCCGGACGCAGCGGCAGTGAATTGACAAAAATAATGCGGATGGCGAGACTCGAACTCGCACAGCGTAAGCCACACGCCCCTCAAGCGTGCGTGTCTACCAATTCCACCACATCCGCGGGTGAGAGCCTGAACCGTACAAATTAGGCGCTATTGAGGGAAGCTACCGCCAAAGCACAGGCTCAGATATATAAGAGTAAACCATAACGGTGCCCTTGTCAGAGCCAGGTCCAGCAATAATTGTTTCCCCACCCCCGTGATAGGATCAGCAACCGTCGTATGATGCTGGTTATGGTCGGTTGTGGCAGTGGGCTAGGGTTGCTTGGCTGAGCTGCCAGCCCCAATGGTCTGTTGCTATTTGCCCTACGTACATGCGCTTTTCTAAGATTTTGATTGCCAATCGGGGAGAAATTGCGCTGCGCATCCTCCGGACCTGCGAAGAAATGGGCATAGCCACCGTTGCGGTTCATTCCACCGTCGATCGCCACGCCCTACACGTGCAGCTGGCCGACGAAGCCGTGTGCATTGGCGAGGCCCCCAGCCAAAAAAGTTACCTCAACATTCCCAACATCATTGCCGCCGCCCTGACTCGCAACGCCAGCGCCATTCACCCCGGCTACGGGTTTCTGGCCGAAAATGCCCGCTTCGCAGAGATCTGCGCCGACCATCAGATTGTCTTTGTCGGTCCCTCCCCCGACTCGATCCGCAAGATGGGCGATAAATCGACCGCCAAAAAAACCATGCAGCAGGTGGGGGTGCCCACAGTGCCGGGCAGCGAGGGCCTGCTCACCGACGAAACCGAAGCCTACGCCACCGCCAGCGACATTGGCTACCCGGTGATGATTAAGGCCACGGCGGGGGGCGGCGGTCGCGGCATGCGCCTGGTCAACAACGAAACCGAGCTGAGCAAAGCTTTTATGGCGGCCCAGGGGGAGGCCCAGGCCGCCTTTGGCAACTCCGGCGTGTATATGGAGAAGTTTATCGATCGCCCCCGCCACATCGAGTTTCAGATCTTGGCCGACAGCCACGGCAATGTGGTGCACCTGGGGGAGCGCGATTGCTCCATTCAGCGGCGGCACCAAAAGCTGCTAGAGGAAGCCCCTAGCCCCCGGCTCACCGCAGAGCAGCGCGAGAAGATGGGCGCCGCGGCGGTGCTAGCGGCCCAGTCGATCAACTATGTGGGGGCGGGCACCGTCGAGTTTCTGGTCGATAGCCAGGGCAACTTCTACTTCATGGAAATGAATACCCGCATTCAGGTCGAGCACCCCGTGACCGAAATGATCACGGGTATTGACCTGATTGCCGCTCAGCTCCAGATTGCCCAGGGCGAAAAGCTACCCTTTACTCAGTCCGATATTCAAATTCGCGGCCATGCGATCGAGTGCCGCATCAACGCCGAAGACCCGGACCACAACTTTCGCCCCAACCCCGGCCGCATCAGCGGCTACCTGGCCCCCGGCGGCCTCGGCGTGCGGATGGATTCCCACGTCTACACCGACTACGAAATCCCGCCCTACTACGATTCGCTGGTGGGCAAATTGATTGTCTGGGGGCCAGACCGCCCCACCGCTATTCGGCGCATGCGCCGCGCCCTGCGGGAATGCGCCATTACCGGTCTGCCCACTACCATTGGGTTTCACCAAAAGGTGCTGGAGAACGCCAACTTCCTCAGCGGCGATGTCTACACCAACTTTGTCGCCGAGATGATGGCGACTTAGCCCAGCATTCGCAACAGCCCCTGCTGTCCGACCAAAATTTCCCGCAGCAGGGTGACAATACCGACCCAAATGACCGGAGCAATATCTACGCCGCCAATCGGGGGGACCAGCTTGCGCATGGGGACAAGCAGAGACTCCGTCGGCCAGGCTACCAGGGAGAAGGGCAGCCGCGACAGATCGGCCTGGGGGTACCAGGTCAGCACAATGCGGAAGATAAACAGCAGGGTCATCAGCCCCAGGGCCAAGCTCACGGCCAGGTTTAGCAATTGGGTGGTCGCCACGGGTTAACCCTCCTCAGAATGCGATCGCAACTATTGACACACTTTGGATAATTCTAAGGCTTTACTTGGCCCATAGCTGGTTTGCACCGAGCGACTGAGGACCGCCGGGGCTGAGTTCCTGGACCTAGCGGCGGAAAGATATTTGGCGATCGCGCCTGTTGAGCCTGTGCAGGGGGCTTAAGTTGATCAATAATGAACAGTAACAATGTGGTCTAAATCGTTAACAGGACTAGGGCATATGACACCGTCTTTAACCAACTTTTTGCTGAGCCTGCTGGCCGGGGCCGTGATTATCGTCGTTCCTGCCACTATCTTTCTGGTGTTTGTCAGCCAACGGGATAAAATTCAGCGCAGCCGGTAGAGGGCAGCCCCGCTGACCCAGGTCAAGGGGGCATAACTCTGATAGCCGTTGCGATCGGGAACCCTCTGGCGTTCCCGATTTTTTCATTAAGTCGGCTAGAATTAACGTGTTCAGTTGGCAGAGGCGATCGCCTAAAAGGAATTTACCGTGAACTTTGGTACCCCCGTCCCTCTGCTGCTGGGCATCTTTATGGTGATTTGCGCCGTAGCCCTGTTCTTCCTAGATCGGCTAAAGCCCGGCTATGAGCGCGATACAGACAAGGTCTACGCCATTCTTTTTCTGGTCTCCGGGGTATTTCTGCTGGGCAACCTGACGATGGATTTAATTCCTTCGTTTCAGCAGATGCTGATGGTGGGCATGCTGGTGTCGCTGATGATTCAGAACATCAACTCCAGAACCGCCAACCCGGTGCGCTCTGGGCCCCAGGGCGATGACTACGGCGGCTACCGACCACCGGCTCGGGGGGGGCGGCCACCGGCCTATGGCCCCGACAATCGCACCAACCTGCGAGCTGAGATCGACCGCCGCGACTACGGCCCCGCCGACCCCTACAGTCGGCCCCGGCCCATGCTAGAAGGGCGTGAAGAGCCGGGCCGAGGTCGCCCGCCCTACGGCCCGGATGACTACAACGACTATCGAGACGATCGCCCCGTACGCCGTAACGACGGCCCGATGGATCGCCCCACGAATGACCGGCCCATGGATGGCCGCCCAGTTGGCGATCGCCCCCTAGATGGCCCCGATGGCCCACCCTACTACGGCAGTGGCCCTCGCCCCACCGACGATCGCGTGCGTCGCCGTCGTCCCCCCAAAAGCCGCAGCGAATACAATGACCGCTACCGCATTGACCCCGGCCCGCCGCCGCCTCGACCCGACTACCGCCCCGACCGCGACCCGCTGTAGGTACGCCTAGGGTCCGTTCATGCCCTGACCTATAGTCCCCGGTCCTTTCCTGGTGGTTGTTTTGTCGCACCTGTTTGCCACTCTCGATACCGCTACCATTGCCGGCACGGCCCTGTGGGCGATCGCGCTATATCTGGGGTTTTCCCCGCTGGCCGATCGCGCCATCACCACCCTGGAGGGCTGGCTGGGGGAGGGCTCTCCAGCGGCATCCCTACTCAGCGTGGTGCCCTTTTTAGGCATCGGTGGGCTTGCCCACTACGGCCTGACCTTCACCCTGGGGGGCAGCTGGGCCGTTAGCCTGGGGGTCATTTCGGCGATCGGCGGCGGTGTCTATGAGCTGGGTCGGCGAGATAGCCAGGCCTCCGAATAGAGTAAAACCCTGGGTCAGGCTCGGGGAACTGGTGGGAACACCTCAACGGTCTCCAATGGGAGAGATTAGGTCAACTCTCGGTGGCGAAAGCAATCTAGGGTGTGGTCGTTGATCATGCCCGCCGCCTGCATATAGGCGTAACAAATGGTAGTGCCGACAAACTTAAAGCCCCGCTGTTTGAGATCTTTGCCCATGGCGTCAGATTCAGCGTTGCGGGTGGGCACCTCGGCCATGGTGGGCCAGGTATTTTGCAGGGTGTTGCCCTCGACGAACTGCCAGATGTAGCGATCGAAGCTGCCGAAGGTCTCTTGCACCTTGAGAAACGCCTGGGCATTTAAAGTTGCGGCGGCAATTTTGAGGCGGTTACGCACAATGCCCGCATTACCGAGGAGTTCCTGGTGTTTGACGGTGTCGTAGCGGGCCACGGCTTCGGGATCAAAGCCATCGAAGGCGGCGCGAAAATTCTCCCGCTTGCGCAGAATGGTGATCCAGCTCAGCCCAGCCTGAAAGCCGTCGAGAATGATGAACTCAAAATGCCTGGGGTCGTCGTGCAACGGCACCCCCCACTCCTGGTCGTGGTAGGCCACCTCTAGGGGGTCGTCGTGAACCCAGCCACAGCGGCAAAGAGCGTCGGAACTAGAAGCCATAGGCCTTCTCCAGGGGCAGAAATCAATGCAATTGTACTATCGAATGAATTCATCGCGCCGCCTTCCTGGATAGACCCTTCAAACAATTTGTAGCCCTGGGCCATTCCCTTAGAATCATCGCTAGTATGAAGAATGTCCTGTACTCCAACCGCACCCATGTCTACCGCTGCTTCCCCCATCGTGCCCCAGGCCATGGATGACAATAAACACGGTCTGCCTGTCACCATCATCACTGGCTTTTTGGGCAGCGGTAAAACCACCCTGCTCAACCACATTCTGGCCAACCAGGAAGGGCTAAAAACCGCCGTGCTGGTGAACGAGTTTGGCGAAATCGGCATCGACAACGATCTGCTGATTGCCACCGAAAACAGTGACGACACCATGGTGGAACTCAGCAACGGCTGTATCTGCTGCACCATCAACAACGACCTTATGGAAGCGGTATATAAAGTACTGGAGCGTCAGGACAAAATCGACTACCTGGTGGTGGAAACCACCGGCCTAGCCGACCCGCTGCCCATTGCCCTGACCTTTTTGGGGACCGAGCTGCGCGATATGACTCGGCTCGACTCCATCGTCACCGTGGTGGATGCCGAAAACTACAGCCTGGATCTCTTCAATAGCCAGGCTGCCCACAACCAAATTGCCTACGGCGACATCATTCTGCTCAATAAGGCCGACCTGGTCGACGAGGCCGACCTGGATTTGCTGGAGGTCAAAATTCGCGATGTCAAGGAGGGGGCGCGCATTCTGCGCACCACCAAGTCTGAGGTGCCCCTACCGCTAATTCTGAGTGTGGGTCTGTTTGAGTCAGACAAATACTTTGGCGGCGACAGCCAGGAGGCCCGTGAGCACCACGATGACCACGATGCTCACGGGCATGACGCCCACGGGCATGACGCTCACGGGCATGACGCCCACGACCACAGTGACTGCGACCACGACCATGGTCACTGCGAGCACGATCACGGCCACGACCACCATGGGCACCACCACTCCGATCACCTGGCCATTGATGGGTTTACGTCGCTGTCCTTTGCCAGCGATCGCCCCTTTGCGATTCGCAAGTTTCAGCACTTTCTAGACAACCTGCTGCCTGCGTCGGTGTTTCGAGCCAAGGGCATTCTCTGGTTTGACGAAAGCCCCAAGCGCCACATCTTTCACCTCAGCGGCAAGCGCTTTTCCCTGGATGACGATGCCTGGAAGGGCGAGCCCAAAAACCAGCTCGTTCTGATCGGGCAAAACCTCGACCACGACACCCTGCGGGAACAGCTCAATGCCTGCCTATGTCTGCCCTCACCCAAGCGTGGTCAGGGGTTTGGTAAGTAGGGGGAGCGCGCGATGCAACGTCGTAAGGTGAACCATCTGCTGAGCCTGGGCCTGCTGGCGGGTTCGCTTCCTGGGGCGATCGCGGCCTGCCGGTCTGATTCAACTCCAGTGGCGGGGGGCAGCGGCAGTGATGGGTTTGTCGCCCTTGGCCCCGTGGCTGCTCTAGACGCCCAGGGTAGCCTGGCCAATGGCAACGTGCAGGGCCAGAACATTGTGGCGATTCGCGATCCCAACGCCCCAGCGACGGTTCTGGCGGTGAGTGCCCTCTGCACCCACGCAGGCTGCACCGTCGCCTGGGATAGCAACCAGGGGCTGTTTGTCTGCCCCTGCCACGGTGGTCGATTTAATGCCGATGGCACAGTCAGCTCTGGCCCCAGCCGCATGCCCCTGGCCACCTTTGCAGCCAAGGTGGAAGGCGATCAAGTCCTGGTCAAGGTTTAAGCGTAGTTCAGGGTTTCAGGTTGCTGTTTACAGATCTAAACCCCTCCAGCCATACCGGCTATCTTGCCCCTACATCGGCATCCCCGACGCAATGACTGAAACTGGCACCGAACCCCATTCTGACTGTTTAGCCTGCCAAATTTTGGCGGGTGCTGAGCCGGTGCCCGGCGGCACCATTGCCGCCAACCCCTGGTGGGTGGCCGACCACTGCGTCGGCCCTTACGGTCTGGGGTCGGTGGTGATCAAAACCCGCGCCCACCGCGAAAACCTGTGGGAGCTATCGATGGCGGAGTCGGCCTCGCTGGGGCCTTTTTTGCAGCAGTTGTCGGAGGCGATCGCCCTGGCCATGGAGGCTGAGCGGGTCTACGTCAGCCTCTGGGTGGATCAACCGCCCTACCACGTTCATTTTGTCTTGCAACCTCGCTATCCCGACAATCACAATCCCCAGGAGCTGGGCCTGAAGGGGCTCGAACTCCAGGTGTTTCGCACCCTTGGCAAGCCACCCCCAGCGGCGGAGATGGCAGCAGCGGCAGAGCGCATTCGCCGGGTGTGGCAGCAAAAGTTTGCCCCCTCGGCGGTGGCAGAATGCGAGTCGTAGTGCAGCGAGTGACCGCCTCTAGGGTCACCGTGGCAGGGCAGGGGGTGGGCGAAATTGGCCGGGGGCTCAACCTGCTGGTGGGTATTGCGCCTACGGACACCGCCGCCGAGCTGGCCTGGATAGCCCGCAAATGCCTGGAACTAAGGCTGTTTCCCTCGGCGGGGAGCGATGGGCAAAGCCCGGCTCGGGAGGGCCAACGCTGGGATCTCTCTGTACAAGACATCCAGGGCGATCTGCTGGTGGTGAGCCAGTTTACCCTCTACGGCGACTGCCGCAAGGGGCGGCGACCCTCCTTCGACGGGGCGGCTCCGCCCGCCCAGGCCGAGGCTCTCTACAACGAATTCGTGGCCCTGCTGAGGGCGAGTGGTCTGCGGGTCGAGACCGGAAAATTTGGGGCGATGATGCAGGTCGAGATCGTCAACGACGGCCCTGTGACCCTGATCTTAGAGCGCGAATCCGAACCGGGTACCCGCAATTTTACGAAGGTCGAGCCGTAGGGGCGCAGGCGTAGCCAATCCGAAGGTTTTATGGCCTTCGCCCTCAGAAGTCGGGGATAATCAACCGGGATTATTGGAGCTATCGCCAAGGCAGTATGGGCAACTGGCGTCAAGATCTAGCTGGCTATGGTCAGGGGCTTGGGAACCACCAGGCGATAGCCTATACCGCGCACGGTTTCGATACAGTCGCTGCCTAGCTTTTTACGTAGGTAGCCCACGTAGACATCGACCACGTTAGAACCAGGGGCGTAGCTGTAGCCCCAGACTAGATCGAGCAGCTGTTCGCGGCTCAGCACCTGCCCGGCATGGCGCATAAAGGTTTCGGCCAGAATAAATTCCCGCGCCGACAGGTCTACCCCTTGGCCGCCCACCTGCACCTGGCGGGTGATCAGATCGAGCACCACAGGGCCGACGGCCAGAGTGGTTTTAACCAATGCAGGGCGGGTCTGCGCCGATCGCAGGCGGGCGCGAATGCGGGCCAGCAGTTCCTCAAAGCGAAAGGGCTTAGTGACGTAGTCGTCGGCGCCGGCCTCCAGTCCGGCGACCTTGTCTTGGAGGTCGTCGCGGGCGGTGAGCAGAATGACGGGTTTAGCAAAGCCCTGTCCCCGTAGGGCCTCGAGCACGGCCATGCCGTCGCGATCGGGCAGACCTAGATCGAGAATCACCAGGTCAAACGTACCGTCTAGGGCAATGGCGATCGCGGCGGCGGCATTCCCCGCATGGGTGGTTGTAAACCCATGGGAGCGCAGCCCCTTTTCTAAGAACGACACAATGCGGAGCTCGTCTTCGACAATTAGGATTCGACTCATAGATGAAACTCCTGCATAGGCTTGAGGGGCAGCAGCAGGGTAAACAGCGCCCCCTGGTCCGGCTGGCTAGAGAGCTGAATTATGCCCCCGTGGGCCTGTACGATCGCCTGCACGATCGCCAGGCCCAACCCGGAACCGTCGGAGCGGGCATAGCAACTCTTGCCCCGCACAAAACGCTGAAAAATGCGATCCTGATCGGCCAGGTCAATGCCTTCGCCAGTGTCTCGCACCCAGAGCTTGACCTGGCCATAACGGCGACTGGAACCCAAGGCAATGATTTCACCCACCTGGGTATGCTGGGTGGCATTTTGTGCCAGATTTACGATTGCCTCGGTGAGGCGTTGGCGATCGCCCATTAGCTGGCCATCCCCGACGGCGTCTAGCTGCCAGCGGCGATCGCCCAGGGCGGTAATTTTGCTAAACAGCTCCTCGGTAAAGCCCCTCAGATCGATGGGTTCGGGCAACAAAAAGTCGGGCCGCTCAGCCTTGGCCAGCAGCAGCAATTCGTCGATAAACCGGTTCATGCGATCGAGCTCGTCAATGACGATATCTAGAGTCTCCTGCTGCTCCTCGGGGGTGGTGCCCATCAGCTCCAGATGGCCGCGAATGATAGTGATGGGGGTGCGCAGCTCATGGCCTACGTCGTTGAGCAGCTGCCGCTGGCTGTGGAAGGTGGACTCGATGCGATCGAGCATGTCGTTAAAGGTGCGGGTGAGCTCGGCAATATCCCCCTTGGCCCTGTCGAGGGGAATGCGCTCGGTCAGGTTAGATTCGCTGATTAGTCGGGCGGTTTGGCTCAGCAGGCGCAGTGGGGCCAGCACCTTGCCCGCTCCAAACCAGGCCAGGGCCGATGCGATCGCCAGCACCACCAGCGACACCCGGGCAATAATCAGCACCGCCTCGGTCACCTCGGCCCGTTCGCGGCCAACGGCATTGGCCACCACAAAGACGCCCCGACTCTCTCCCCCCATGACAATTGGCTCGACCAGATAAAGCACAGGACCCGACAGGGTAGAGTGATTGCCCTGCTGGGGCTGGGTGACCTGTCTCCACTGCTGCATCAACGCGCCGTCGGGTCGCAACGCCACGGGCAGCGCCAGGGAGCTGGCCTGATAAAATTCGCCATCGACAATAGCCAGCAAATACTCGCTGTCGTCGGGAATGTTTCGGGACAAGAAGACGTCAAAAATTGCCTCAATGTCGTCACCAAAGGGGTTTCCGGTTTTCGGATTTCTGCCGGTGCGCAGATGCCGAAACTCTTCCACCTCCTGGTGGAGCGACTCATTCACCCGTTCCTCTAAACGACCCAGTAAAATTTGCTGTACCGCCAGCACCGACGCCCCACTCGAAAGGGCCATCAATAGCAGGTACCAGAGCAAAATACGGGTGCGGGCTTCCCCCAGCATCTGCGGCCAGCCGCCGAGGGGCGGCAGGGAAATATTGAGGTGGGGCCGGGGGTGAGGTTTCAAGGGCGAGGGCACTCAGCACGGGTAACTCAGCAAGCTGCCCTGCGGCGGGACTAGGGCTAATTATTCAAATTGTGAAGGAATTCCTTAACTTGTGAAAGGTTAGGCTAGCAAAAGTTCCCCTGGTGGGTTCTCCAGGGCAAAAAAACAGGGAAAAAAACAGGACAGAGAAGCCGAAAGATTGCAGATTTTGGGCGGGTAGAACAGTTCCTCTACCGAGCGAGGCTGGCCAGGCGAGCTTCGCACAGGGCCAACAGCGCGGCGGTGTAGGGACGACGGCGGGCGATGCGGGTGCTGATGTGGATATGTCGTACCAGACTGAGCAGGGTGTAGCGCTCAATCTCCTGGGTAAGGGCGGTGAGCGCTACACCATCTGAGCCATCGCTCCGGGCCTGGTTGAGATAGGTGTCCCGCAGGGCCGCTTCGCGATCGCCCAAAGCCTGCGGATCGCCGCTCTCCCGCAGGCTCTGCTCGGTGATATGGGCGATCATGTTGCCCATATCCAGGGCCGGTGAGCCCTGGCAGTAGAGGTCGAGATCGACCAACCACAGGCGATCGCCATTCACCAGAATTTGGTCGGCGTAGAAATCGCGGTGGATGCCGGTGGGGGCAATGGGCTGGGCCAGGGGGGCTTGGGTCAGGGCGGCGCAGGCGGCCAGCACATTGTCGATGCGGCCTTGCCAGGGGGGGTGCTGCTCTGCCACCTGAGGTAGGCGATCGCAGAGAATGCGGAGCTCGTCGGCCAGGGTGTGGGTTTTGGTCGTGGGCACCGGGGTGCGGTGGAGTTTGCGGGCCAGATGGGCGATGCGCTGGGCCAGGGGAATCCCCGCCGCCGTCGTCAGCAGCTCGGTGGCGGGCCTGCCTGGCACCTGGCGCTGGAGGGTCATGTGCCAGGCGGGCACTAGGCCGAGGGGCTCGGGAACAGAGAGGCGATCGCCGCTGTGGGCCTGCCATCCGGTTTGCCACAGGCTCTGCTGAACTTTGTGGCTGGCGCGATCGGTGCCCTTAGCGCGAATTTTGCCCAGCACCGCAGCTTCCCCCGTGGCCGTGGTGAGGTAGTACTTTATCAGGGCCCGGCGCCCCGGTTTGTGCCGCACCAGCCTGGCCGTGGCGACCTGACGCAATCCAGGCATGATGGCCTGCAGCTGGGCCTGGACCTGCCGTGGGTTGAGGGCGTTTTCTAGCCAGGGAATTTGAGGATCCAGCACTGATAACCCCCTACCTCGCCACCGGGGCTGGCTGATCCCGCAGGGCGGACTGTAGGCGAAAGAGGGTGGCGTAGGAACCGTTTTGGGTCATCAGTCCGCCGTGGGTGCCCTGCTCGACGATCCGGCCCTGCTCCAGGTAGAGCACCTGGTCTGCCTGGGTGGCCAGCGTCAGGTCATGGGTGATGAGAAAGGTGGTGCGCCCCTCAGCCAGACGCCGGAGGGCGGCCACGACAGCCTGCTCATTGGCGTGGTCGAGGCCGGTAGTGGGTTCATCCAGAATCAAAATGGGGGTTTGGCGCATGGCGGCCCGGGCGATCGCGATGCGCTGGCGCTGCCCGCCCGATAGGGTTGCCCCCCGCTCCCCCACCGGGGTGTCGTAGCCCTGGGGTAAGGCGGCAATGAAGTCGTGGGCGTTGGCTAGCCGAGCCGCGACTTCGATGTCGCTATCGCTCACCCCCGCCACGCCATAGGCAATATTTTCGCGAATAGTGGCGGCAAACAGCAGGCTCTCCTGAAGCACCACGCTGATTTGGGGGCGCAGGCTGTCGAGGGTATAGTCGCGCAGGTCGTGGCCGTCGATCAGCACCCGGCCAGCGGTGGGATCGTAAAGGCGCAGCAGCAGGCTCATCAGCGTAGACTTGCCGCTGCCGGAGGGGCCAACGACGGCGACCTGCTGCCCCGACTGAACCGAGAGGTTGAGCCCCTTCAGCACCGGCGGGCCGGGCTCGTAGGCAAACCAGAGATTTTCCAACCGCACCGCGCCTCTCAAGATGGGCGCAGGGCGGGCCTGGGGGCGATCGCACACCTCCGGCTGGGTGGCCATGACGTTGAGAATGCGTTCCCCAGAGGCAGAGGCCTTGGCGATCCGGCCGGTGTATTTGGCAAAGTTTTGCACCGGCTTAAAGGCGTTCTTGAGGTAGCTCAAAAACACCAGCACATCCCCCGGCGACAGGGCATCCTGGATTACCAGGCGGGCCCCAAACCACAGCACCAGGCCGGTGCCCAAGGCAATCAGCACATCCACGGTGCGCTCTAGATGGGCGGCTAGGCGCTTGGTTTCCACGGCGTTGCTGAGACTGCGCTGATTTTGCTCGGCAAAGGCATTGGCAAAGGCCTGTTCCAGAGACAGCGCCTGCACCAGCTTAATCGCCGCCAGCGATTCTGCCGCCGTGGCCGCCACGGCCCCCTCCTGTTTGCGCTGCTTTAGCGAGGCCCCGCGAATGCGATCGCTAAACCGGGTCGCCGCCAGCCAAAACAGCGGCAGCGTCACCGTGGAGAGCAGCGCCAGTCGCCGGTCAAGCCAGGCCATCACCACTACCATGCCCACCAGGGTGAGCAGGCTCGACACCAGGGGTAGAGCCGCAGTGATCAGCACCTCCTGCAGGCGGCTGGCATCCCCGCTGACCCGCACGATCAGGTCACCGCTGCGGGCCCGGCTGTGGTAACCCAGGGAAAGCCGCTGCAGGTGGCGGTAGAGCTGGTTGCGCACCTGGGTCATGACTCGGCTACTGGCGATCGCCAAACTCACCACATTCCAGTAGGTGGCCACCGCCCGCAGCCCCGTCAGGGTCACCATGGCGACCACTGCCGCAGTTAGCAATACCGCTGGATCCAAAGCCGTTAGGGGTGCTAGTCGAGGGGCCCGATTGCCCTGGCCAGGCACCAGCACGTAGTCAAAAATCACCTTCATGGGCCAGGGCTCTAGCACCCGCAGGGCGACATCGAGCAGCAGCGCCAGGCCAGAAATCGTCAGTAGGGGCCACTGGGGCCGAATAATCGGCCAGAAAAATCTGCCGCAGTGCCACAGGCCAGGCACTGTCTGGGATATCGAGGAAACGCGATCCATAGGGAAAAGAGTGGCAGGGAGCAGGAGGAAAAAGGGAGACAGGAGGGCGTTAGCCCCCTGGGTCAAGACTCCCCACGGATTGAGCCTGGACGAGGGCGAGAATGCGTTGGGCGACGGCATCCCAGGTGTGGTGGGTGAGAACGTACCGTCGGGCCGATCGCCCCAGGTCGTCGCGGCGGGCGGGCGATCGCCAAAGCTGCTCCAGAGCCAGGGCCAGGGCCGCCTCATCGCCGGGGGGGCACCGTAGGCCGGTGACGTCGTGGGTGACCAGATGGCGCAGCTGGCCGATATCGCTGACCACTACCGGCAGCCCGGCGGCCATGTACTCCACCACCTTGAGGGGCGAGAAATAAAAGTCGGGGCTGGCCGGATAGGGGGCCACTGCCACATCCATCGTCGCCAGCAGGGCCGGAATGCGATCGGGGGGCACCGCCCCGGTGCAGTGGGTGACCGACTGTAGCTGGCGATCGGCCAGCTGCGCCTCTAACGCCTCACGCTCAGGGCCGTCGCCCACGATCAGCAGCCGGGCCTCGGGCACCCGCCGGTGCAGCTGCCCAAAGGCGTTGACCAGGTGAGCCAGCCCATGCCAGGGCTTGAGGGAGCCGACGAACCCCACGGTAAAGGTAGGGGACGGCACCGCTGGAAGGGAGTCGGTTGCTGGGATCATGTCTGGGCCGGGCGATGCAGGCTGGGCGAAGCGGCAGGGGTTCACCCCGTTAGGAATCACCTGGACCTTGTCGCCGCTCACCCAGTGGGTGAGGTACTGCTTTACCGCTTCAGACACTGCGATCAGGGCGCTAGCGGCCCGAAAGGCTCGGTTAGCGACCTGCCTGGCCATCTCGCCATGCACCAGCCCCCGGTGCTGCGCCTGTTCTTCTAGCAGCGGAGCATTCACCTCCAGCAGAGCCGGGATGCCTTGGGATTGGGCGAATTCCAGGGCGCTGTAGCTCCACAGGGAGTAGCGCTCGTAGACCAGATCAAAGGGGGCGGCTCGCTCTAGCGCTGCCCGCAGGCCACCGTTGATGGCCAGGGCCGCCTGTTCTCGCCGAGCCCGATCGCCCTTGGGCACGGCCGGCAGCGGGTGCCGCGTCACCCCGGCCAAATCCGCCGCCGGTTCACCGCCCCAGCGCAGGGCAAACAGCTCTACAGTGGCCCCCCGGTGACCCAGGGCGCGGACCACCTCCTGAACATGGATGGAGCAGCCTTTATGGCCAAACACCGGAATCCCAGGGTCGGCGCAGATATAGGCAATCCGCATAGTTACACCGCCTGAAGCCGAGGGGCCGGCTGGAAGTGGGCCCGCAGGGCGGCAGCATTTTGAGCAATGTCAAACTCGGCTTCGATCAGCGATCGCGCCTCAGCCGCCAGGGTTTCCCGCAGCATGGGCTCGCTCAGTAACCGCTGGAGTGCCGTGGCCAGACCGTCGCTATCGCGCTGGCCCACCCGCAGCCCGGTTTCGCCATCGCGAATAATTTCGGGAATGCCGGTGACATCGGTGGCGACGCAGGGGGTGCCCAGGGCCATGGCCTCTAGCAGCGCGGTGGGCAGTCCGTCGCGGTTGCCGTCGGCCCCAACCACGTAGGGCGCGGCAAAGACCGCCGCCCGCTGCATCAGGGCAAACACCTCCCGCTGGGGTCGAGGACCCAGAATCTCCACCCAGTCGTCAAGGCGCAGGGCCTGGATCTGCGATCGCAGGTCCGCCTCCAGGGGCCCGGTGCCTACTATCTGACAGGTAAACTTACCCCCCCTCCGGCGCAGGCGATCGCAGGCCTCCAGCAGATAGGTCAGGCCTTTCTTTTCGACCAGGCGGCACACCGAGAGAATGGTGGGCGATCGCCGGGCGGGGGAACTAAACTGCAGCTCCGCTAGATCCATGCCGTTATAAATGCGCTGTACCCCGCCAGCATCGTCCCCAAATTGCTGGCGCAGATGGGCCACGTTGTAGTCGCTCACCGTTACCACTGCCGCCGCATCCCGCAGCTTCCGCCGCAGATCCTCCGGATCCACCGACCCATGAAAAATATCCTTGGCGTGGACAGTACAGGTATAGGGCACATCGGCAAAGTGAGCCGCCAGCCGGGCCACGCTGGTTGCCACGCTGCCAAAGTGGGCGTGCAGGTGAGTAATGCCCCGTAGGCGAAGGTCCTGGGCCAGCCACGCCGCCTGATACACCACGCTAGAGCGCTCCTCAGCCGCGTAGCCTAGTTTGTTCCACAGGTCTGGAAACACCTGGGCCGCCGCCTGGAGCTCGGCCCAGAAGTAGGTGGCTGAGTTGGGGGTGAGGGTTCTAATCGACGGATTGCTGCGCCCCTGGGCAGGCTTGCGGATATAGGTCACCGGAGCTCGCACCTGAGCAATTTTGTCCTGAAAGTGGCTATCCGCTGGGGGCCGCAGGGCAAAGATGTGCACCTCGGCACCGGCGGCTTCGTGGGCCAAAATTTCGTTAACGATAAAGGTCTCTGAGTAGCGGGGGTAGCGTTTGACGACGTAGGCGATGCGGGTCATGGGGGGAGGGAGAAGTTGGCGGGGTAGGGGAGCTGGGTTAGGACGCTTCGGAATCGGGCCTGGCGGCGAGGGTTAGGAGCTGTCGCAGTTCGAGCACCAGGTTGTCGAGGCCGTTGAGGTTGAGGGAAGGGCGGTTAGCGCTGGGGGCCGGGGGCTGGTGGAGCCAGTCGGTAATGGCTTGGGGGCTGAGGTGGGCGGGGTGCAGCACGTCGGCGAGGCCCAGACGACGCAGTCGATCGCCGCGAATCCACTGCTCTTGGCGGGGGCTAATGCGGGGCACAAGCAGGGCATGTTTTTGGTAGGCGAGAATTTCGCAGGTGGTGTTGTAACCGCCCATGGACACCACCCGGCTAGCCTGGTTCAGCAGCAGCGTCGGCTCAGCCAGATACTCCACCAGCCGCAGCCGCGGATTGGCCTGGGTCAACGCACAAAGCCGTTGTTTGGCCTCGGCGGGCATAAACGGGCCGGTCAGCAATACCCCCATGCTGTCGGCTGGGAACTTAGCCTGGGCAAAGGCTTCGGCTAGCGCCGAACCATCCTGGCCACCGCCCACCTGGCAGAGCATCAGCCTGCGGTCCCTGGGTAGTCCTAACTGCTGAATTTGGTCGTGGGTTGCAGGATTGAGGTGCTTGATCCGTTCCCGGGCGTCGAGGTAGCCCAGGGGCCGCATCTTAGCGGCAATATCGGCGGGAAAGCGATACTCGTGGCGGGGGTCGTAGAGCTTGGGGTCGCCGTAGATCCACACCGCGTCATAGTAGCGGCGCACGGCGGCGAGGTTCTCAGCCCGTTTCCAGTCGCGGCGCACCGCAGCCGGTCTATCCAGCACATCCCGCAGGCCCAAAACACAGCGGGTGGCTAGGTGGCAGCGGCTGTATTCTAGGCTGGCATCGAGCTCGCGCACCGCTCCCCGAGGGACGTTGTCGACGATCAGCACATCGGGCCGAAAGTTTTTGACCGCGGCCAGAATCAGTTGCGATCGCAACTGCGCCATCTCCTGCAGCCCCAGCCCTAGCCGCCGCGCTTGGTACTGGCCATCGCTGCTTTTGTAGAGGGCCGGTAGCGTCAGGCTATCAATACCGGGGACCATCGGTGTCGGGTTGGCATCTCCCATGCCGCTGACCAGCAGAATATCGGCATTCAGCCCAGCACTGCCAATGGCCTGGGCAATTAGCAGGTTGCGCCGCTTATGGCCCAGCCCCATGGTGTCGTGGGAATAGAGCATGACCCGTGGCTTTGGGCCCGCGGGGGGAGGTGCGATCGCCTGCCCCTGCCTGGCCCTACCCCCAAAGCCCACCGCCGATACCAGCGGCCCAAGCGGCGAAATCTGCAATTGAGCTGGAGCAAGTGAGTGCAAAACGACCTCCTGATAGCTATACGCAGGTTAACCAAAGCATTCATCCATAAAGATGTCTTAAACTTCCTATAAGTTCCTAAATACTCCAATTTTCTTGAATTTTCGGGATATTTAGCAAAAATTGCAGGTACCCACCTTTCATCTTGGTGGGCCTAGTTAAAACCTCCGTGAAGGTTAAATGAGACAGTTCTTATTGAACCCTCCGGCGCTCTGCTGCCTCGATGCGACGGGGCAGCAGAGCGTTTTAGCTACCATCCCCCAGGGTAAATTCTGCGGATTGCGCAGTGGTCATTTTGAATTTGGGTTGCTACAATAAGTAAGCTTTGACTTTTGTAAAGAAATTATTAACAAAGCTTATATTCGACATCGTTTAGTGATAAGGCCCTGGGTCGTTTTTATCCGTGGGGAGTTTCCGTAGCCTATGTCTGCAACCACTGTCTTTTGCGACTTTGATGGCCCGATCGCCGATGTGTCTGCGCGATACTACGCCACCTATCGGCAGGGGCTAGCCTGGGTGCACACCCTGGCTCAAGCCCAAGGCAACAATCTGGCCATACGCCACCTGTCAAAGTCTCAATTTTGGACCTTCAAGCAAAATCGCGTGCCCGATCGTCAAATAGCCCATTGGTCAGGGCTAGAAGGCACCTACATCGATGGCTTCTTGGCCCAGGTCAGCCGCATAGTCAACCACGCTAGCCTGCTCGACTACGACCAAGTGCAGCCCCAGGCCCGCGAAGGGCTCGACCTTCTGCGCCAGTGCGGGGTGCGGGTGGTGCTGGTCACCCTGCGCCCCCCCGACCAGGTCATGCGGTTTTTAGACCAGCATGATCTGAGCTGGGCCGTCAGCGATCTGTACGGCATGCCCCAGGTCGAGGCCGCCTATAACAATCAGGCTAACCACAAGATAGAGCGCCTCCAGGCGGCGATCGCCACCCAGCAGCGCCAGGGCTACGACCTGCGCCACGCGTGGATGATTGGCGACACCGAAGCCGATATCATGGCTGGGCAAACCCTGGGCCTCGACACCGTTGCCGTGACCTGCGGCATTCGCAGCGACAGCTACCTAAAGGAGTTTCGCCCTACCCACCTAATGCCCAACCTGTGGACCGCCTGCCAAAGGCTTCAGCAAAAAACCACCCTGGGGCGACGCGCTTAGGAGATTTTCGAGAAAGAAAATACCCCAAGGTAGGGGCACAGGCCCTGCGCCCATTAGAAAGATTCCGAATGTTGGGTATTTTTGTTGTCAGAATCCACCTTAATCGGGCAATCGCCCCAGCAGTTGCCTAAGGTTCCGGCGAGTATCGATCCCACCAGCGGTTGAGGGGGTAATACAGGGCTGGGGCCCACAGGCTGCTTAAAATAGCCGAGCTCAGCGCCACCCGCTGGTGGTAGAGCCAAATTTTCCCTAGGGGTGGGTAGAGGGAGTCCGTCGAGACCAGCTGGTCAAAGCTAATTTGCAGGGCCAGAACCGTTTCTGCAATCACCGCCATGGCAAATACGATCAGCGCCACGGAAACAATGTCTTCCTGTAGGTACCGCTGCTTCTGCAGGCGCGCTGTCAGCACGCCCACCACAATCAAGCTGAGGGTATGGGTGGGGTTTGGCGAGGTCATGGCATCCTGCAGCAGCCCCAGCACGAGACCGGCGATCGCCCCCTGCCACTGAGTCCGTTTAACGCTCCAGGCCACCACCCAGATCAGCAGCCAGTGGGGCGACACCCCCAGCAATTCCATACCTGGGATGCGGCTGGGCAAAAGAAAAAGGCACACCAGCACCGAAGCTACCGTCACCGCACTGTTGAGCACCCAAGGTTGACGCCACAGAGGCTGCCTTGCCACTCTCACCGTTGGGGTCATGGGCTATCCTCAAGGATATCGTTCGGGGAGGCATCGGGCAAAACCGGTAAATCCACCGTTTCCAGTGGTTCAAAGGGCTGGATAACCACCCATTCCAAGATTGACAACGGTGATGAGAGCTGAATTACCGCCTCCGGAGCCGGGCTCTTGGTCAGGTCCAGCGACTCAATCCGCCCTAGGGGAACATCCTTAGGAAAGAGACGGCTGTAGGAGGAGGTCACAATAACATCCCCAGCTTTAACGTCGGGGGTTTTCTCAAAAAATTCCATCACCACCCGATTGTTCGACTGCCCCCGCACTATCCCCATCGCTCGGCTACGGCTCACCTTGCCCCCCACCCGGCTGGTGGGGTCACTGATGAGCAGCACCCTAGCAGTATTGGGCGACACCGCCACCACCCGACCTACCAGACCGCCTGGGCCCGTCACCACATGGCCGATGGCGACGCCACTACTGCTGCCGCGGTTCAAAATGACGTGTTGCCACCAGTGGTCAGCAGCACGACCGATCACCGCTGCTGGTACACCCTCCGGAGCAGTGGTCTCCTCGTAGTCAGAGAGCCTCTGCAGTACGCGACTTTGATACTCCAATTCCACAATGCGCTGCTGTAGTTCAAGAATATAGCTGTTCTCGAACTGCTGCTCCCGGCTTGGACCGGGCTGCAGGGGCCGCGTGATCCAGTTGTAGGCCTCGTAGAGAACAGCCCCATCACTAGCACGCAATAACCAGGCCGATGAAACGGCCAGGCCAAGCATTCCTGCCGTCAAGGCATGACGTGTCCACCAGCGACGAAGAGCAAACATAGGTTCTGGGTAGATGACGACGTTGGGGAAGCCTACAAGCTCGATCGCCCGCTAAAGACCCGGCCCATTTGACTAAAGTTCTCCAGCACTCGCCCGGTGCCCAGCACCACGCAGCTTAGGGGGTCGGCCGCCACGTGGACAAGAATGCCTGTCTCATGGCTAATCAACGTATCTAGCCCCTTCAGCAGAGCCCCACCGCCAGCCAGCATGATCCCACGGTCGATGATGTCAGCCGCCAGTTCAGGGGGAGTGCGCTCAAGGGTGCGCTTCACCGCTTCAACAATGACCGACAGAGGCTCAGCCATACTCTCGCGAATTTCGGCACTTTTGACGGTCACAGTGCGGGGCAGCCCCGACAGCAGGTGCAGACCCCGCACATCCATAGCGATCTCGTTGTCGTCGGGGCTAGGATAGGCCGAGCCAATATTGATCTTAATTTCCTCGGCGGTGCGCTCACCCACCACTAGGTTGTGCACCTTCTTCATATAGCTTGAGATCGCTTCGCTGAGTTCGTCACCGGCCACCCGTACCGACTCGCTCAGCACCGTGCCCTGCAGGCTCAGCACGGCAACTTCGGTAGTACCACCGCCGATGTCGACAATCATGTTGCCGGTGGGCTCAGCTACGGGCAGACCGGCCCCAATGGCGGCAGCTACGGGCTCATCAATTAGATAAACGGTGCGGGCGCCAGCCTGCTGGGCCGCATCCATGACGGCGCGACGCTCAACCCCGGTAACCCCGCTGGGGATACCAATCACAATGCGGGGTGAAACCAGGGTGCGGCCTTCGTGCACCTGCCGAATAAAGTGCTTGAGCATCAGCTCAGCGGTGTCAAAGTCGGCAATCACCCCGTCTCGCAGCGGGCGCAGGGCCACCACGTTGCCAGGCGTACGACCCAGCATCCGCTTGGCTTCTTCACCTACGGCCAAGGGCTTCTTTTCGATCTGGTCGATGGCTACAACAGAGGGTTCTTGCAGCACCACCCCTTTGCCGGAGACGTATACCAGAGTATTGGCCGTACCCAGGTCAATACCCATGTCGCGGGAAAATCTGTCGAAAAAAGCCACAGGCAGTAAAGCCCCTCTACTCAGAAAAAACAGGTGACAACGTCAAAGTACATCCCTAGGGACTAACGTTGATGTCGAAGTGGATTCTATTACGTTTCGTATCGGTGCGTCTAGTAACGCAGTAAATGCGATTAGTCATCGGCTAATGAAAAAATTAGCCTTTAGCAGCGATTAGGTCACCCCTAGGGTTTGATGCTTGTCCTTAGGCTCACATTATAGCTAGCAACAGCTTGATGATTGACGACCCCCTTTGACGACTGGTACCCGCAGAAGGTTCCCGGGGTTTGTATGGCTAGGTTTATAACCAGCCCCTGACGGATGATCGGGGTTTCGCCTACAATGCTGTGACGTGTGTTGGGCAAGTTAGCGATGACGATTAATGTAGTCACCCTGGTGGGTCGAGTCGGTACGGACCCAGAGGTTAAATATTTTGAATCAGGCACGGTGGTTTGCAATTTGACCCTGGCGGTGCGGCGACGATCGAGCCGCGATGACAAACCCGACTGGTTTAATTTGGAGCTGTGGGGCAAAAATGCGGAAGTAGCCGCCAACTATGTGCGCAAAGGCAGCCTGATTGGGGTGAGTGGAGCCCTCAAGCTGGACCACTGGAAGGATCGAGCCAGCGGGGCCGATCGCTCCAAACCCGTGGTGCGAGTCGATCGCCTCGATCTGCTGGGTTCTCGCCGCGACAATGAGTCGCCCATGAGCTACGGCGACGACGAATTCTAGGGCAGCTAATTCTCTGCCGCACCGGGTTGCGCTGCAGCCCTTGGTGCCTCAGGAAGCAGCTGGGCCGACCTCTTCTAGCCAGTCGAAAATTTGGCTGAGCTGTTCGGTGGTGACTAGGCCATACTGCCATAGAGCCATCGGCAGTAAGTTAGTGGCTTGACCAGCCTTGCGCAAGCCCATGGCAATCGCCTCAGAGGAGAGAGCCAATTCGGTCTGAAGAAACTCGATTAGCTGTATCTGGCGCTGGGAGGGCATAAAAGACAGGGTAGACGCCGGTAGTTAGTCACTAAGTATACTGACTCTGGCTAGGGTTTGCCTCAGCCTCGGGTTGAGTGGCCCTAACCGACGAGGCGATCGCTGCCTAACCTAGCCTTCCTAAGCGTTGTTCGGCCGAGTTTGCAGCCAGATTTTTGGCAAATTGTTCGACCTTGGGAGCTGCTTTCACGCCCGCTGTCAGGGGATGGCCAGTTCTGCAGCAGGGGGCTTAAGGTGCCGTTAACCCGGTCTGAGACGCCTGAGCTATAAAATTTCGGCCATCGCTATATTGAGAATCGCCCCACCATGCTGGAACCCACCCAGGTCATCGAGCTATTTACGACTGCCCCCCACATTCACGAGGTCAAGGCCGGAGAAACTATTTTTGTAGCCGGTGCAATTGGGGAGGTGATGTACGGAGTCATTGAGGGTGAGGTGGATATGTGGGTGAATGGCCAGGTATTTGAAACCATTGGCCACGGCGATGTGTTTGGGGAAGGGGCGCTGGTCCAGATTCCCGCGACGCGAGCGTCTACGGCGGTGGCGAAGGTGGACAGCAAGCTGGCTGTAGTGGACAAGGCCCACTTTTTGTTTCTAGTCCAAGAAACGCCGCTATTTGCCTTAGAAGTCATCCGTAGCCTGTCGAATCGACTGCGGGCGATTAAGGCAGCAGCCTAGGAACGGATGGACTGGTTAGGCGAATCGGCGAGATAGGGATTTCCCTGCCGGGCAGGTTTATGAAATGCTGCTGTGACCGGACTGTATGTTTAGCCACCCTTTGTACCCTGGTCGCCGTCCTATCCTAAACTGCACCTCAGAACGTTAGTGAACACGGTTAGACCGAGGAGTGACAGGATGGACGCAGCCGCCCTCTGGCAACGCTACAAAGATTGGCTCTACTACCACGAAGGATTGGGCTTTTACTTAGATATCAGCCGCATGGGCTTTGACGACGCCTTTGTGGCGGAAATGCAGCCCCGCTTTGGCAAGGCCTTTGCGGATATGGCAGCCCTGGAGGCAGGGGCGATCGCCAACCCCGACGAAGACCGCATGGTGGGTCACTACTGGCTACGGGACGCTGACTTAGCCCCCACCCCCGAACTGAAGCAGGACATTCTCGACACCCTGACTAGCATTGAGCAGTTTGCCAGCCAGGTGCGCACGGGCAGTATTTACCCCCCTGGGCAAGAGCACTTCACCGATGTGCTGTCCATCGGGATTGGTGGCTCGGCCCTGGGGCCGCAGTTTGTCGCCCAGGCGCTGGGGCCAGACTTTCCGCCCCTGGCGATTCACTTTATCGACAATACCGATCCTGAGGGCATCGATCGCATCTTGTCCCGCCTGCAGGATCGCCTGCCCACCACCCTGGTGATTGTCACCTCCAAGTCGGGGGGCACTGCCGAAACCCGCAACGGCATGGTTGAGGTGCGCACCCGCTTTGAGCAGCGGGGCCTGAACTTTCCCAAGCAGGCCGTTGCCGTTACCGGGCGAGGCAGCAAGCTCGAAAACCAGGCCCTGGCGGAGGGCTGGCTGGCCATCTTCCCCATGCGCGACTGGGTGGGGGGGCGCACCTCTGAGCTATCGGCGGTGGGGCTATTGCCTGCCGCCCTGCAAAACATCAGCATTCGCTCCATTCTCGGGGGCGCCAGGGAGATGGATGCCGCTACCCGAGTTCCCGACCTGCGTCGCAACCCCGCCGCTCTGATCGCCCTGGCCTGGTATTACGCGGGCAACGGCAAGGGCGAAAAAGACATGGTGGTGCTGCCCTACAAAGACAGCCTGCTGCTGTTTAGCCGCTACCTGCAACAGCTGGTGATGGAGTCGCTGGGTAAAGAAAAAGACCTCGACGGCAACGTGGTTTACCAGGGCATTGCCGTCTACGGCAACAAGGGCTCGACCGACCAGCACGCCTACGTGCAGCAGCTGCGGGAAGGGGTAGCCAGCTTTTTTGTCACCTTCATCGAGGTGCTCAAAGACCGGGAAGGGGACTCGGTAGAGATGGAACCGGGGGCGACCAGCGGCGATTTTCTGTTTGGCTTTTTGCAGGGCACCCGCAAGGCGCTGTATGACAATAGTCGCGGTTCCATCACCCTGACCATTCCTGAGGTCAATGCCCACACCGTGGGAGCGCTGATTGCGCTCTATGAGCGGGCGGTGGGGTTCTATGCCTCGCTGGTCAATATCAATGCCTACCACCAGCCGGGGGTAGAGGCGGGCAAGCAGGCCGCAGCGGGGGTGCTTGACCTGCAGCAGGCGGTGGTCGATGCCCTAGCCCACAGCAATGAGCCCCTCACCCTGAGTGAGCTGGCGGCCCAGGCTGACGCCCCCGATCAGGTGGAGACAATCTATGCGATCGTGCGCCACCTCCACGCCAACCAGCGCAGCCTGGTCATCCACGGCAATCCGGGGCATCCAGAGGCCATCAAGATTGCCTACCTGGCCTAGGTAGGCCCTTGGGCACGCCTAACCTACAGGCGTGCCTCAGTCAGGAATCCACACGTAGGGGCTGCCCGACACGCTAACGCCCTCAGCCTTAGAAAAACGAATCACCACCAGCCGAGAACTGTCGCGGCCCAGGTCCAGATAGCCGCTCGCCCACAGATCGGAGCGCACCACGCCGGTAATCTCAAGCCGGTAGCCGCCCGGGGGCAGATAGAGGGTTTTCTGGCGATCGAAGTTACTGGGCCGGTGAACCGCTCGACCATTGAGATAAACCGTGCCCCATTCGCGGCCCCTGGCGTCGAGTTCTACCCTAATTTGGCTGGTCTCGGGGCGGGGCACCGGGTAGGACGGCACAATGATGATCGACGGCTGGTGAATAGGGACGGGCTGCCGCCGAATAATAATTTGGGTGGAGGGCAGTATGGGGCCCGAGGGCAATCCCGAGGGCAAGGGGGGAGAGTCCTGTGCCCGGACCGCTGGGGTCCAGAGCAGGGCCAAGGCGGCGGTAAGGCTCCAGCCTACCCGCCCGAGGGGAGGACGCCAATCCTTGCCAGCAGCCTGGCCTGGGGCATCTTTGGCTCTAGATGGGTCGATCGCCATGGCCGATCCTCTTTTCCTTAAAGTTAAAAGTTGCGCTCTCTAATCTGGAGATAGCCGCTCCTGCTATTCCTGGGTAAACAGGTGGTTCCAGGCCAACCATCAGGCAGATATCCACACCCCGGGCGGCCCGCTGAAGTCAGTAAAATTGACTAAAATTTAAGGAAGGAAAAACCACTGACCCAGGTTTAACGGCTAAGCTAGCTCTGAAGGTTGATTCAGCCTGTGCGATCGCCCTCCCTGGGCCATCCAAATCTATTTTGTCTTAGAGGATAGGGCTTTGAGTAATACCAGTAACTTTCGTGAAGCCATCAGCAAGGCTAAGGGGCAGTCCCTAGTCGGCCCCAACGTGATTAAAAACGCGCTGCCCTTCGTTGGCGGTGGCCTAGTTTTGACCGCTCTGGGTTCCTTTGGCGGCCTGAGCGTGATGGCCAGCAACCCGGCCATCTTTATGCCCACCTTTTGGGTAGCCTTTATTGCCCAGATTGCCCTTTTCTTTGTGGCTATGAACGTAGCCGCTAAGGGCAACAACAGCACCGCTCTGCCCCTACTAGCCACCTACAGCCTTTTGACGGGCTACACCCTGAGCGGCCTGCTCGCAGTCGCGCTGGGGACAGCTGGGGTTGGCGTCACCGGCATTGGCGCGGCGGCGCTGTCCTGTGGCGTGGTTTTCATAGCCGCCCGCCAAATCGGCTCTAACCTGTCTGAAGAAGACGGCTTTGCCCTGACCAAAACCATTGGCATCGGCGTAGTGGCCATACTGCTAGCGGTGGTGGGCCAGTTCATCTTTGCTCTGTTTGGTGGCCCCATCCCCCAGTTTCTCGACATCGCCATCTCTGGCCTTGGGGTGCTGGTGTTCTGCGGTGCCTCCGTGGTGGATTTCTTTATTCTGCCCCGCACCTACAAGGATGAGCAGTACCTGTCGGCGGCGCTGTCGATGTACCTCACCTACATCAACCTGTTTGTGTTCATTCTGCGCCTGCTGATCGCCATCAACCGCGACTAGTTGTTCTGCGGGTCCACTAGCCCTGAGCCGGTCAGAAAAGCCCCAGAATTAATGTTCTGGGGCTTTTCTATGGGAGGAATTTGGCTTCAGACTCAATATTATTGACGCTTGGGAAACTCTCAGCTACACCACGGCGAGATGTGCCTGCCGCACCTGGTTTGCGATCGCGGTGGCCGCTAGCCGTCCCGTCTGCGCTGCTCCATTCATGTAGCCATAGTACTCGTCGCTAAACTGTTCCCCCGCCAAGGCCAGGTGGCCCACCACCACCGTCTGCTGCGCCGCCCCGGGCTCAGATTCCACGTAGAGAAAGTCCTTGAACTTGAGGTACTGGCCTGGTCTAAAAGTGCTGTAGCCGCCGCCAAAATCAGGGTCCTTGGCCCAGGTGGTGCAGGCGTAGCGATCGCCCGCTGCCCCCGCCAGGGCTCTGAGGTGAGGGCTGGTGCGCCCAATCAGCTCTTGCCCTCGCTGGGCCACATTGCCTTCGCTCTGGCGCAGCTCATCGCCCCCTAGAAAGAAGGTCAGCACCCCCTGATGGTGATCTGGCTGGCGCTGGGTGTCCTCCCATAGGCCGCTGTAGCCCAGGTCGCTCCAGGCTCCGCCGGTAAAGCCCTGGGGTTGTAGCCAGGGGCGGTGGGTAAAGCCAGCAAACAGCTTTTCGTTACGGCCCGGCCCGCACTCCTGAATGAACTGCCCCAGAGTGGGGGGCAACGCCACCCGTAACGCCACCCGCCGCAGCGCCGGGAAGGGCATAGCTAGGATGACGTAGTCGGCCTGGATGTCCCCCCGGTTAAAGGTCAGGCCAAACCCGTCGCCCTGGGACTCGATCGCCTGCAGCCGCCAGCCAGTGTGGATGGGGGTTTGCAGCCGCGCGGCCAGGGCTTGGGGAATGCGCCCGGTGCCGCCCTTGACCAGAAACAGCTCGTCAGCGGTGACCGGTTCGGCCCGGTGGTTGCGCACCTGGGGCAGGTTGTAGATCAGCTGTAGGGCTGACGATTCGTGGGCTTCGACCCCGTACTCGGTGCGAATGGTGGCTTCCAGGAGCGATCGCACGTACCGCTGCTGAATTTTGTCGCCGTGCAAGTCCAAATAATCGGCCACCGACAGAGCATCAAACCGGGGCGCATAGCGGTCAAAGTCCTCTACCAGCAGAGCGCCATCCCGACCAATCTGGGCAGCGAGGGGAGCTAGGGACTGCACCAACTCCGCCTCGGTCAGGGTGCGGCCCTCAAAGTAAAAGGCCACCTCTGGAAAGGGCAGCTTTTCGGTTAGGGTGCGGCGATCAAAGAGTTCTAGACCCAGCTCCGCCACCAGCCCTAGTAGGTCGTAGTGGTCTGAGTTAATGAAGGCTGCCCCCAGGTCATTGACCAGGCCAGGCACAATCAGCCCGGCCCGCGACTGAATGCGCCCGCCGGGGTAGGGCTTAGCCTCATAGACGGTGGCGGAGAGGCCCAGTTTTTGAAGGGTGTAGGCCGCATTTAACCCGGCGATGCCGCCGCCCACCACGGCAATGCGGGGCGTGGGGTGAGGGCGGGCAGTCCCGCCGGGCTTAAGCTCACCCAGGGCGATCGCCCCCGCCGCTAGGGCCGAGCTCCGCAATAATCTCCGCCGGGATAGCGGGGGGCCGCCTTGGGTAGAATGGGCCGGGTTTGTAGCATTGAGCTGAGACGGTTCCGAAGAAACGGCCTTCGCAACGGCGCGCTGCAAAAGCTGGAATAGTTTGGTATGGGCCATAGAAAGAGCCGGATTCACCCCCTGCCCCCCTGGAAAGATCGGGCCACGGGCAGCAAACCGGTGTGGTTAGGTAAGTTGACAGTTTCTATTGTAGTTTTGCGATCGCAGGAATGGCCATGGGGGCGCACCGTCGCTTGGGCTGCGTAGATCGCTGCGATCCACGCAGCCCCCGGTCATCTGCCCGATTAAAAACGATGTTTCGCGCCCCATCCTTTCTATACTGATACCTTGGTGCCCGTTACCGATCAGCCGCCCAGGATTAGTTGTTGAGGAGTCCCATGTCTGTTATCCGCGCCCTGCATCACCAGTTGGTCAGCAAAGAACGCTCTGCTGTGGAAATCACCCAGGCGTACCTCGACCAGATTGCAGCCCTGGAACCCAAAATCCACAGTTACCTGACGGTGACCGGTGACCAAGCCCTGGCCCAGGCGGCCCAGGTCGACGCCCGTATCGCCGCCGGCGAGGCCATCGGCATGCTCGCCGGCATTCCCATCGCGCTGAAGGACAATCTCTGCACCCAGGGCGTCCGCACCACCTGCGGCTCAAAGATTCTAGAGAACTTTGTCCCCCCCTACGAGTCTACGGTGACGGGACGGCTGCGGGATGCGGGGGCGATTGCCCTGGGCAAAACCAATCTGGACGAGTTTGCCATGGGCAGCTCCACCGAAAACTCTGCCTACCAGGTGACCGGCAACCCCTGGGATGTCAGCCGCGTGCCGGGGGGCTCCTCCGGTGGCTCTGCCGCCGCCGTTGCCGCTGGGGAATGTGCGATCGCCCTGGGGTCAGATACCGGCGGGTCGATCCGCCAGCCCGCCTCCTTTTGCGGGGTGGTGGGGCTAAAGCCCACCTACGGCCTAGTGTCGCGCTTTGGCCTGGTGGCCTATGCCTCTTCGCTAGACCAAATTGGTCCCCTGGCGCCCACCGTAGAGGATGCGGCCCTGCTGCTCCAGGGCATTGCCGGCCATGACCCCAGAGATTCCACCAGCCTGGATGTGGCGATTCCTGACTACACCCAGTGCCTGAAGACCGATCTGAAGGGGCGTAAAGTCGGCATCATTACCGAGACCTTTGCCGCCGAAGGCATTGACCCCGCCGTCAGGGTCGCTACGGAAACAGCCATTCAGCAGCTCAGGGATTTGGGAGCTGAAATTGAGGCAATCTCCTGCCCTCGCTTCCCCTACGGTCTGCCGACCTACTACATCATTGCCCCATCGGAGGCGTCATCTAACCTGGCTCGCTACGACGGGGTCAAGTACGGTGCCCGCACCGCCAACGATAGCCTCATGTCCATGTACACCACGACCCGGGCCGAGGGCTTTGGGGCTGAGGTCAAGCGGCGGATCATGATTGGCACCTACGCGCTGTCGGCGGGCTACTACGACGCCTATTACCTAAAGGCCCAGAAGGTGCGCACCCTAATCAAGCAAGACTTTGAGGCGGCCTTTAGCCGGGTTGATGTGCTGGTGTGCCCCACCGCCCCCACCACCGCCTTCAAAGCGGGGGAGAAGGTAGACGATCCCCTCAGCATGTACCTCTCTGACCTGATGACGATTCCGGTGAACCTGGCTGGGCTGCCGGGGCTCAGCCTACCCTGCGGGTTCGACGCCCAGGGCCTGCCCATTGGCCTGCAGCTGATCGGCAACGCCCTACGGGAAGACCTGCTGTTTGAGGTGGGCTACGCCTACGAGCAGGCCACCGAGTGGCACAAGCGATCGCCGCAGCTGGGTTAGCAACGTTTAGCGACACTTTTACTAAGGGAGCTTCTGGGAAGGAAGATAGCCAAAGGTAGGGGCGCAGGGCCTGCGCCCTTGAGAAGAAGCAAGATTCTCGGCGTTGCTGACTCAAGGTATGAACCGAATCCTGTGAGCCTTGCGACCTCGTGCAGAATTTCGCAAAATCTGCCATTCAGCAACGCCCCCCTAGGCATACGAGTCCCCCAAGGACAGTTTTTTTAGATCAATCCCGCTGGTTGGCAAAAAAATCGTCACAGGGAGGTCCGGGACAGAAGGACTGATCCCCGATAATAAAAGGCAAGTCTGCTCAGCCTGGTCCCTGGCTCCATCGAGGCAACGCCAGACAGGTTTTGGCTCCCCGTTCACCCAACACGATATCCCCTCCATGCCCACCCTGAAACTTCTCCTCCTCTTCCTGGGCTTTACAGGGGTTGCCTATCTTTTGCTGTGTGGGTGGCTATGGGTGGCGCAGCGCCGCCTCATGTTTTTCCCGAGCCCCCTGATGGAGGCCACGCCGGCTGCATTTGGCCTGGCCTACAGCGATGTGTGGATTCCCGTGGCGGCCGGCGGTGGGCAGATGCATGGGTGGTGGTTGCCCGCCGATAGCAGCCAAGATCTGACATTGCTATATCTGCACGGCAACGCGGGCAATGTCTCCAGCAATCTGCGTAAGGCCCTAGAGCTGCGATCGCTGGGGGCAAATGTGCTGACCATAGACTATCGGGGCTACGGCTTGAGTACTGGCCCCTTCCCCAGTGAGCAGCGGCTCTACGACGATGCCTGGGCGGCCTGGCAATTCTTGCACCAGGAGAAGGGGGTTGCTCCCCAGCATCTGGTGATCTACGGGCACTCCCTGGGGGGGGCGATCGGCATTGAGCTGGCTCGGCAGGTGCCCCACCTGGCCGGACTGATCGTAGAGGGGTCGTTCACCTCGATGGCAGACATGGCGACCCTATCCCGTTACAACCGATGGTTTCCGGTGCGTTACCTGCTGACCCAGCGGTTTGCCTCCATTGCCAAGGTGCAGCAGCTGACGTCGCCTACGCTATATCTGCACGGCCTGGCCGATGCCTCAGTGCCCGCTGGGATGAGCGAGGCGCTCTATCGAGCTACTGGCAACCCAAAGGAGCTTTGGCTGGTGCCCCAGGCCGATCACAACGATCTGATCGACTGGGCCGGAGCTGAGTTTAATCAGCGGCTGCGCCAGTTTTTGCAGGACCATGTGTGGGTGCAACACTGACCATGCCCCCAGAACTGCAAAGCTGTCGTAAATCCTGACGGCGGCTCGGCTAGGGGAGTCGGTCCGTTTGCTAGAGTTAGCTCGATACGGCGATCGCACCCTGGGGGCGATCGCTTTTAGATATACGGGGATAATTGACCTGGCAAGTATCGTGGATGGCCCACTGGCCCCTAGGGATAGTCCAACCCAAACCCAATCACCCTCAAAGTCCTATAGAAACTGCTATGGCCCGTCTTTCCACTGAACTTAACCGCTATTTCTTTGAAGAGGTCAGTACTCCCCAGGTCAGCCTGAAGGAAATTTTGACCCTGGCCGGAGAACGCACCTTTGGATTCCTATTTGTGGTGTTGTCGCTGCCCTCTGCTCTGCCGGTGCCCGCCCCAGGGTACTCCACCCCCTTTGGCATTGTGATGTTTTTGTTGGCCATTCAGCTGATTGCCGGGCG
>JBGSNT010000228.1:0-59444 GCA_041739575.1 Nodosilinea sp.
GCCGTTGGAGCGGTGGCGCCCCCGCCCCCCGTCGTTCCCCCGGTGGCACCGCCGTCGCCGCCCGTCGTCCCTCCAGTGGTAGAAGAACCCGCGATCGCAGCGGTGCCTGAGCCCGAACCCGCGATCGCTCCCCCAGCGCCCGAGCCCGAAATCGTCACCGTTGATGAGGTGCCTCCGGCCCCTGAACCGGTAGTTTCTCCCCCTCAGCCAGCGCCTGAGGCGATGCCCTCGGTTCTGCCTGCCGTGCTGGGGGCTACGGGGTTGGCCGCTGGGGCCGCAGCCTCCCTGGCCAGTACCGAGGACCAGTCGGCGGTAGAAGCCAGCAAATACGACGTGGTGGGCCACCCCGCCGATGGCAGTCTGGATCTCTCCACCATTGACGATGGTCTGCCGCCTCTGCCCGATGGCTACGGCGACAGCCGCATTGTGCTGATGCCCCGTGATCCGCAGTGGGCCTATGCCTACTGGGATACGCCCCACACCCACAAGGAGGAACTGCGCCGCCAGGGGGGCGAGCACCTGGCTTTGCGCCTCTACGATGTGACGGGCATCAACTTAGATGACCAGGCGCCCCACAGTCTTCAGCAGTACAGCTGCGATGAGGTTGCCCGCGACTGGTACATGCAGATCCCGGTGAGCGATCGCGATTACCAGGTCGAGATTGGCTATCTGGCTGGGGATAGTCGCTGGCTGGTGCTAGCCCGCTCTAACACCATTCGCATTCCCCCCGTTTACCCCTCCGACTGGACCGAGGAGCATTTTCTCACGGTTGCTTGGGAGGAAAACCTGAAGGGTAAGACCATCATGACCTTGGTCGATCCTCGCACTGTGGGGGCCGATGTGGGTCTGCATGAGCAGCTCTACGCCATGGCCCATGCGAGCGAAGCCCTGCGGGTGGACGGTTCCATTTTTGGCTCTATGCAGCACGTGGCTGGTTCCATGGCACCGCCGATCAGCTCCTACATTTTCCCTTCAGGGGCTGGGCTGGGGGCCGCCGCTGGGGTGCCTGGGCTGACGACGTCGGGAGTTGGCTTGTCGGGGCTGACGATGTCTGGGGTTGGGGCACTGACCATGTCGGGCTTCTCTGGTCTGACCATGTCGGGAGTTGGGTTGGGCGCCGCTATGCCGCCCCGAAAGTTCTGGCTGGTGGCCGATGCTGAGCTGATTGTGTATGGTGCCACTGAACCCGATGCCTCGGTAACCGTGGCGGGCGTTCCCATCGAACTCTCTGAGGATGGCACCTTCCGGTTTCACCAGTCGTTCCAGGATGGCACGGTTGATTACCCGATTATGGCTGTGGCCGCCGATGGCGAACAGAGCCGCAACGTGCATCTAACCTTTGAACGGCGCACTCCCGATCGCAATACCAATACTAAGGAAGAAGCTCAGGACGAATGGCCGAGTGTATAGGGTGTACTTTAGAGGCTGGGGCGTAGCGCTATTCCCACCACTAATGTGAAAAAGAACGCATGGGCTCTATAGCCTTAGCTATCTGGGCTACGACGAGGCGATCGCACTGGCTATGTGGCTATGGGTGGCGGATTAAAGACACCCTCTGGCGCCGTGAGCGCTCCACCACAGTATTCTCCCGACGTGCCGACAAAAATCACAACGCCTGACACCACTGAGACTCGGATCGGTACGCTGAGCTTTAAGGATGGTGCTCCGGACCCTGAAATGGTGAAATTGCTCTACGACCAGTTGGACTTTGGGCGCAGAATTGACGTGTTATCTCAGGGGTATATCGGCTACCACCACGGTCTACACCATGGGCTGCATGGACAGCATTTGGACGCTGGTTCTCCGACATAGGACATTCATGCCATGGATGATGGGGAAGTGCGATGTGGTTAAGCCAGAAGAGCATTGAATAGGTAGCCGATGCTAATGATTCCCAGAGTCATCAGGCTAATGAAAACAGCCAAGAGCTGAGGACGCAGAACCTTTCTCAAGATGACCATCTCAGGGAATGAAAGAGCCGTTACAGACATCGTGAAGGCTAAGACCGTGCCCAGGGGCATGCCCTTGTTGACCAGGGCTTCAGTAATGGGCATTACCCCAGCGATATTGGCATAGAGCGGAACCCCTAAAATGACCGCAACTGGCACTGCTAACGGGTTGCTCGACCCGGCTAACTGCGTCACTAAGGTGGTTGGCACATAGCCATGGATGCCTGCACCGATCGCAATACCAACGACCACATACAGCCAAACCGATCGAAGGATTTGGCTGGACTGAAACCACCCCTGCTGAAATCGTTGCTTCCAGGTGAGGCGATCGCCCTCTGAAGCATCCTCGTGATCACCGTCTGGATAGGCTTTTTGCAGTTGCCAAACGAAGGGTTCGACCCATTTCTCTAACTTGAGTTGTCCAATGGCATATCCGCCTGCGATCGCCAAGCTAACGCCAAACCCGACATAAATGAGCGTGACCTTTAGCCCAAATAGCCCCCATAGCAACACAACTGCCACTTCATTGACCATGGGGGCCGAAATCAGGTAGGAAAAGGTCACCCCTAGGGGAATTCCTGCTTCCAAAAATCCAATAAAGAGCGGCACGGCTGAACAGGAGCAGAATGGAGTGACAATTCCGACTAAAGCCGCCAAAATATTGCCGCCCAGGGTGCGCTTTCCCTCTAACCAGTGCCGCACACTTTCTGGCTGCAAAAAACTCTGAAACGTACCCACCAGAAAACTGATGAAAATCAGTAGAGATAAAACTTTGGGGACATCATAGAGAAAAAAATGCAGACTTGCCCCCAGATGGGATTCGAGGGATAGCCCCAACATGCGGGTAACAATTTGGGTCGCCAACCAGTCGAATGGATAAAACGGATCGAACATGGTTTTCCCTTCCGCGCTTAAACTTGCAGGAAGGGTTTAATTTCGTCGCTGGTCATTACCCTGCCTTTGCCTACGATCTTTCCATTAACGGCCAAGGCCGGTGTGGCCATGACCCTACGTTTGGCGATTTCGATCGGGTCAGTAATGTGTAGAATCTCTGCGTCCAGGTTTAAATCGGCGATCGCCACCCTAGCATTGGCTTCTAATTGCTGACATTTTTTGCAGCCCTTTCCTAGGACTTCAATGTGAATCAGGCTCATCGCGATAATCCTTTATTCAATAGTTTATTTAAGCTTCTTAATAGGGGCTCTGTTACAACCCGATACCACAATGCTAAACCTTATCGAGAGATAAGTAGGTAGGTGTGATTCTTTAGAAGACGCATTTCGACTCCGCTCAATGCTCGATTCGCGGCTAGGTAGATGGTTGAGCGGTTTGTCCTAAACTAGTTCTTGGCGCAGGTATCAACTTAAGCCGGGAAAGATTGACCGTACGAGGGATTGGGCAGTTGTGATGAAGGAGATCGTCTCGGCATGGGCAACTCCGTAAAGGCCCTCAAAACTGACTCAAAGAGGTCAGGGAATGGATGGTCCAAGATTCGCCAAGCAGCCGTTGTGCCATCGGGGAGCTTGAGGTCAAAATTGTGGAGGACAGTCAGCACCGTCAAAGCCTGGGCCTTGAGAAACGCCGATAAGTTAAAACAGTGTAAGTCAGAAGTGATTAACCAGCTGCATTAATATAGTCTCCACGCACCCATCCCTTCTCTGTAGAAGATCCGGGGATGTTGATTTCATACCAAAAATGACGATCCTCGGTATTTTCGTATTTGTTCGTGGTTTGCACGATGGTGCCTTTATCAACGCTGCTAATGACTTCAGCCTGCACGTTTGGCTGACTCCGGATATTCACACTGTCGCCTAAAATAATGCCTTTAACCCCAGGCGCAAAATTATGCCCCAAGATAACTGGCACAAGCATACCCGGTTCCTGCAGCTTTTTGCCGCTATGGGTATCCGCTAGGCACAACAACAAGTGATCACCAGGCCCGATAAACACCTCGATATCCAACTCACTACCCTGGGGAGAGCGAAAAACCACTCCACCGTCAATCTGGCCATAAACGTCTGCCGGAGATGTCCATTCTAGAAACTTCCCAGTCTCAGAAGCTCCCTGTTTAGAAGCAACACTGATAAAAGCCTCACCAGAATCTTGTTGGTAAAGCACGCGAACGTAAAAGTTGTCAGTCTCAAAGGCTAAATCTTTGTTCACGATAAGACCCTCATTATCAAGTGGTGGGATAAGCTCTATCATGCCCTATGCAGCCCGATCTGGAAATCGTTTCAGAAAACGCAGTTATCTAATGGTCATATCGCCGAATTTCTGGCTCCAGGTCTGACTCAGCTGACACGACTTGGAATGTTCTGAGCCGTGGACGGTCGAAACTTGCTGGTTGGATGCCGAGGTTATTTGCTGCCGCACAACTTCACCGTTATACAACGAGGAAAATCTTAATGCCTGCTACAAAACCCGCCCCGATGCGCTGCGTGGCAGATACTCACCCATGCCCGATCGCCCCAGCCACTCATCCCCATCCACAATGCACTGACCGCGCAGAAACACCTTTTTCACCCGGCCCGTCACCTCGCGTCCTTCAAACAGCGAATAGTCCACCAGGGAGTGGTGGGTGCTGGCGCCGAGGGTGTGGGTTTCGTTGGGGTCAAACAGCACCAGGTCGGCGTCGCTGCCGACGGCGATCGTGCCCTTGCGGGGAAATAGGCCAAACATCTTGGCCGGGGCGGTGGCGGTGAGCTGCACAAACCGATTGAGGTTAATGCGTCCGGCCCGTACTCCACCGTCGTAGAGCAGGGTCAATCGCAGCTCTACCCCCGGTGCCCCGTTGGGGATGCGGTTAAAGTTGTCGCGGCCAAACTGCTTTGACTTGAGAATGCCCAGGGGGTTCTCGTTCATGCAAAAGGGGCAGTGGTCGGTGGCCACCAGCTGGAGGTCATCGAACTGCAAGCCTCGCCACAGGGCGTGCTGGCAGTCGTGGTTGCGCAGCGGTGGCGTCATCACGTACTTAGCCGCCTCAAAGCCGGGGGCGTCGTACTCTGACTCATCGAGAAATAAATAGTGGGGGCAGGTTTCGGCAAAGGCGTGAATGCCGCGATCGCGCGCTTCCACCACTGCCTCTAGGGCCTCCTTGGCCGACAGGTGGACAATGTACACCGGCACCTCCGCCAGCTCCGCAATGCGAATTACCCGGTGGGCTGCTTCCCCCTCCATTAGGCTGGGGCGGGTGAGCTGGTGGTACTTGGGCGAGGTGTTGCCCTGCTCCAGCGCCTCTTCGATCAGCGCCTGAATCACCACCCCATTCTCGGCGTGCAGATTGACCATGCCGCCGTGGTCGCCGGTGCGGCGCATGGTTCTAAAAATATCGGCGTCGTCCACCATCAAAACGCCGGGGTAGGCCATGTAGAGCTTAAAGCTAGAGACCCCGTCGTGATTGATCAGGTCGGGCAGTTCCGCTAAAGACGCCGGATTAATGTCGGTGAGAATGACGTGAAAGGCGTAATCGACACAGCACTGGGGCTCTGCTGCCGCCAGCCGTCGATCTAGCGCCGCCTTGGGGCTATCGTCGTGGAACTGCTGGGCAAAGTCGATGACGGTAGTGGTGCCGCCAAAGGCCGCCGATCGGGTGCCCGTTTCAAAGGTGTCGCAGGTGTAAACATCATTGCCCATGGGGGTTTCCATGTGCACATGGGCGTCAATGCCACCGGGCAGCACCAGCATTCCGGCGGCATCATGGCATTCAGCATTGTCAACCGAAAGCTGGCGACCGATGGCCTCAATGCGGCCATCTTGAATCAGAATGTCGCCTTGGTAGTCGTCCACTGCCGTAACAATACGACCGCCCTGAATAAGTACCGAAGTCATAGCAAACCTTTTGAAGCGAAAGGATTGGCCTAGCGGCCAGACTGCCTTGCCCTGCGGTAGGGGGTGCAGCATTGCTATGACTATAGTGAGAGAGCCCGCCCTTGCCCATTAAATAAATGTGCGATATCGCTATCTCCCCCGTTTACCTGGGGTGCGATCGCTAGTCGATGGGGAATGCTCCCCCTCTGGACCTGGCTGGGGCCTAGTCAAGGCCCAGTTTGATATCGGTCGTGGGCCAGCCGGTCAAAAAGACCTTTGCGCTGGGACAGACTATTAGCTGCGGTAGTGCAGCTCTTCGAGCCAGGTGCGCAGTTCATCGGCAGAGGCGTGGTCAATCGCCATCTGGCTGATGGGGTCATAGGCGTTCCAGAGGGTTTTGCCATAGGCATCGGCCGCTTCCCACACCCGCGGTTCGGTCGTGGCGTCTAGGTGGGCCAAAAGATTTTGCCAAAAGGCGTTTAGCTTGCTAGCGACGCTGGTGGGGCTGCTAACGGAGTGAATGGGCCAGTAGCTGGTGTTCATAGTAGTCTCCTGTGATGTGTGTGGGGTTTATTCACAATTCAAGAATATATTTCTGTGTCTAAAATTACAAAAACTTCCTGTCATGCCAGGTATGAACAACTTTCATGGGCAGAACCGTTAGTTTTGCCCAGGTGTGGGCCGGGGTGGGGTGCGATCGCATTCCCCGATCCCCAGGGCGATCGCCCATGCCAAGAAATCACAGAATGCGAAGAAGCGCTGGCCTGGGGGATCTGTCGGTCTAAGCTACAGGAACGAGTGCAGCACCTTTGGTAGAAGAACTCTAGATCAACGTTTTGTAGCCCCATGAGTCAATTACAGCGGTTTGGCAAATTCTGTCTGGTGGGCCTGCTGGTGGTGCTGATGGTTCAATCCGTGGGCTGTGGGCCAGCCACCCTGCCGGAACAGCCGCAGCGTCTGACCATAGGGTTGGTCAGCTACGACGATGGGGCCAGATCCCTAGAAAAATATCAGCGCTTTCAAGCCTATTTGGCAGAGCAGCTCAAGGCAGTGGTGGAGCTAGAGCCTGTGTTCAATGAGATTCGCGCCGTTGAGCAGATTCGGGCCGAAAACTGGTCCCTGGTGTTTGCCCCCGCTGGATTGGCCGCCATTGCCATTGCCGAAGCCAACTATGTGCCCATTTTTCCGCTGCTGGGTACCGCCAACCAAAAGTCTGTGCTGGTGGTGCGCAGCGATAGCCCACTGCAATCCCTGGGGGATCTGGCCAATCAACCCCTGGCCTTGGGAGAGGCGGGATCAGCCCTAGGCTACTATCTGCCCCTGTACGATCTCTACGGCCTGACCCTCGGCAAAATTGAGTTTGCTTCCACCTCTACCATGGCCCTGGAGTGGGTTGCCGAGGGACGAGTGGCCGCCGGAGCGATGGCAGAAGAGGACTTCCAGAACCATCGCACCGCCTTTGGCAACGACGCTTTTCGGGTTCTGCACGCCAGTCGAACCATTCCGTCGGGGGCTGTTTTAGTTAGCCCTAGGGTCGATCGCACTCAGCAGGAATTTATCGAGTTGGCCATGCAGAAGGCCGATTCCAGCATTACCGCTGATGCCGGCTATATTCCCAATGCGTCGCCGCCCGATCTGACCCAGCTCATTGCCCTGGTGGAAAAGGTCCGCCCCCTAGAGGCCCGCGTCAAAGAGCAGCCGGCGGTGCTGACCATGGAGACTACAGAGGCCGACACCCCGCCGCCGGATCAATAGAAGGTTCTTCTCAGAGTGTTTTCTTCAGAGCCTGGATAGTAGACGCCTAGACCCTCTAGGGCTGATCGGTAGGCTAGGATGGCATTGAGGCCTACTCAAACTAAAAAACTGTTTTGCCCTGCCGGTAAACCGTCCCGGCTCGGCTAAGACTGGGAGCAATGCTCTAACGAGTTTAGTCGGCTGTGGTGTTTAGCTGCTACGTTGGCAGCAGTACGGTGAATCCTTGGCAATTAGGGTGCTTGCCAGTTCATCGTTAACCCACGGGGCTGTGCTCAGGAAATCGCCCCGTATTTGGTGAAGCTAACGGTGGTTAACGGGTGAAGCGTGAAACCCGTTGCCCATCTAGACCTTCTCGTAACCCTTGGAGCTGATGAGTGTGAACCACGGACATCGCACCCTAGCCGCGATTATGTTGACCGATGCGGTTGGTTTTAGCGCCCGCATGTCAGTGCATGAAGAGTTAACCCTCTCTCAGCTCCAGCGCGATCAAGAGTTGATGGGAGAACTCTGCGATCAGTTTGAGGGCAGGGTGCTGAAATCGACCGGCGATGGCCTGCTGATGTACTTCGTCAGCGCGGTCCAGGCGGTGAGTTGTGGGCTAGCCATTCAGCGGGAACTGCACCGCATCAATGCCGAAACCGATGGGGACTTAGCCCTCCTCCACCGGATTGGTATTCACCTGGGGGATGTGTTTTTTAGCCAGTCCGATGTGATGGGCAACGGGGTCAATATTGCGGCCCGCCTCCAGACCGAGGCTCACCCCAGCGGCATTTGTATTTCAAAGATTGTCTACGATGTGGTCAAGGCCCGGCTCGATTTGGACGTGACCTATGCGGGGCCGCTACAGCTAAAAAATATTCAAGACCTGGTACCGGCTTACCATGTCAATGTTTTTCCGCCCAGCCCCACTGCGGTTGATTTCTCCAAACCTGAGGCGGTAGAGGGCCCAGAACTGCCGGTCGAAACCCCCGACGATCGCCGTCTTTTGGCTCCAAACACCAGGGTGGGCGGCCGCTATACCGTCCAGCGAGTATTGGGTCAGGGCGGGTTTGGCCGCTCCTATTTGGCGGAAGACTCCCAGCGGTTTAATGAAGCCTGCGTGCTGAAGGAGTTTTTCCCGACCAAAAAATCAGGCCGCAATTTGCAAAAGGCGTTA
Source organism: Nodosilinea sp. (assembly GCA_041739575.1). Classification (GTDB taxonomy): domain Bacteria; phylum Cyanobacteriota; class Cyanobacteriia; order Phormidesmidales; family Phormidesmidaceae; genus Nodosilinea. The sequence continues at coordinate 8,668 of JBGSNT010000228.1, forward strand.
GACCTGTTTAAGCGAGAAGCTAAAACCCTCTACCAGCTCGATCATCCCCAGGTGCCCAAATTTTTGGCCTGCTTTACCCAGAAAAATCGTCTGTTTATTGTGCAGGAATACATTGATGGGGTGCCCTACTCTCAGCTGATCAAGCAGCGTCGCCAGCAGCAGAGCCAGTTTTCTGAGGCGGAGGTGATGCCCTGGCTGATGCAAATGCTGCAGGTGTTGGACTATCTCCACGGCTTAAACATTGTGCACCGGGATATTTCCCCCGACAACATCATGTACTGCCGCGATCGCAACCTGCCGGTGCTGATCGATTTTGGCCTGGTGAGCGACGCCATCAGTACCCTACTCTCCGATGAGGTGACCGCTGCTGACGACGGTCAACCCGCCACGATGGTCGGCAAATTTGGCTATTCGCCCCCCGAGCAAATTCACCTGGGCCATTGTTTTCCCTCCAGCGATCTCTACGCCCTGGGGGTGACGGCGCTGGTGTTGCTGACCGGTCGCTATCCCCGCGATCTGATCGATCAAGAGACCCTGGAGTGGCGCTGGCAGGACTACGTCAGCCTGGGGCAGGGGCCGACGGAAATTCTCCTGAAGCTGATAGCACAAAAACCAAAAGACCGCTTTCAGACCGCCCAGGAGGTGATGCAGCGGCTGACCCAGCTGACGGACACGGCCACGGTTCCCCTGTCTCCCCTGGCCATGGAACAACCGGCCTGGGCGGCCTCCGCTACCTTAACCACAGCTTCCCCCCCGCCGCAAAATCCTGAATTTATCGAGGCTTGTCGTCAAGCCCTGGCCCGCTGCATTGGTCCGATGGCCAGTGTGATTGTGGAAGACATGATGGATCAATATCCCCAGGCGACCCCCGAGGAATTTGTTGAAATTCTGGCCAGTCAACTATCGAATGGACGCCAGGCCACCGATTTTATCAGCTGCATTCAGGGCGCGATCGAGGAGACCTCCGTAAGCCGCGCTCAATCGGCAACTAAGCTAGACCTAGGGCCAGCGTCTGACCTCCTCACCCCTGCCGCCGGTGACCTCAGCCCAGAATTCATCAGCCGCTGTCGCCAAGCCCTCATGCGTTGCATTGGCCCGATGGCCAACTATCTGGTCGATGACACCCTGGCCGAGTTTCCCCGTCTTTCGCCCCAGGAGCTGGTGGCTCGATTGGCGGCTGAAGTTCCCGATCGCAAAAAGGCAGAGGACTTCCGTCAGCACATGCAGTAGACCATAACGGGGCCAGTAATCTGGCCCCGTTAAAGAGATGGCTCCCTGGGTTTATTTATGATTGGAAAAATCGCCCGAGCTGCGCCGCCCTTCCCGATAGCGCTCTAAACGCTGCATCGCCATTTGCAAGCTCATCTGCATGCGGTTAAAGGCCTCGGACAGCTTGCCCACCTCATCCTTAGAGGTTTGGCTAAACTCTGCGGAGTAGTCTCCCATGCTGGCAGCTTCTGCCGCTATGGCCATGCGGTTGAGGGGCCGCACCACGTAGCGCTTAAGCCATAGGTTCACCAGCAGGGTCGCCACTGAGAAGGCAATCACGAAAATACCCAGGATGATCACCAGGGATTGGCGGGCACTTTTCAGCACCTTTTCCGCCGGCACAGAAATCATTTGGGCGCCAATAATTTCGTCCAGTTGCCAGCCAAACCCGTTATTGGCGCCGTAGCGCTCGATCATGCTGGCGGGGGCGGCGGCAGCGGTGCTGTGGCACTCCAGACAGCTAGGTTTGGTAATTTTTATGGGGCGAGCAATATAGTAAAGATTGCCTGCCGGGGTCTTGCGAAATCCGCTGGTTTCCTGGGCGGTGTTCTGCTGTTTAAATTGCTCGACCAGCTGAGCTTCAAAGGCATCGGCTTTATCCCGCAGGTTAGTCGGGTTAAGGGTCGCCTCTTTATAGAAAAAGTCGGCATAGACGGGGCTGCTGCGCAGGGTTTCAAAGACTTCTCGGGCGGAGTAGGCCGGCACCGTTTCCGGCAGAAACTCAGTTTGGAGCCGATTGGCAAGTTCTGGACTGACCTGGTTGGTGGTGTAATCTCGCACAGAGTTCATGGTTTCCATCAACATCAGCGCGTTGGTGGTGAGTTGAACCTGGGCATTGCGATTTAAAACTGCCGAGAGGGCAATGCTACTGGCAATAATTCCGCCTAAAAACACAAGCAGCAGCAGCAGCGTGAATTTTTGGCCCAATTGTAGGTTGGCAAGCTTTAGCATGGGGGTGGCATCTGCGGTTAGTTTCATCTATCAGATACACCAACAGTTGGCCAACTTCCGGAGATCCCGCGCGTCTCGCCAAGAAGGACAACATTTAGCGAGGCCTAGGCCATTAAGGCTAGCTTAACCTCCCGATTGCGTCTGTGGCATTTAAGGTGAATTCTGGCAACAAAAATACCCAACATTCGGAATCTCTCTAAAGGGCGCAGGCCCTGCGCCCCTACCTCGGGGTATTTTCTTTCTCGAAAATCTCCTAAGCCTATGAATTGCGACCGATCGCGCCACGGCGACCAAAGGTTTGTGTAGAAATCTGTACTCTCTTGTCGAAAAGCTGCAGGGACCGCAACAGCCAAAACCGTAGTCTATGATACAAACATAGAGATAAAACGTTCATCTCTTCTGTCAGAGCGCATGCTCCTCAGGTGTTTTGGCCTAGGTGCTTTGATAGGGAGACGGAAGTAGGGAAACTCCCGAAGGAACGCGCCTCACTACGCCATCGCTTCTAGGAGGCGGCATTATGAAACTCACCTATCGCGGTATCAGCTACGAGTCAACTCCCAGCCCTACTCCTAAGCTGGGCAAAACCATTGACACTGGCACCTATCGAGGGGCTCCGGTGGTGTTTAAGGCCCTGGCCGAATTGCCCCCTCAACCCGCCGCCGATTTGACCTGGCGTGGCGTGCCCTACCATACCGGTAGGGCCGATCGGGTACCGGCGGTAGCTCCGGTGAGCCAAAGGGAAATTCCTGCTGTGGCGGCTAGCCCGGCCCCTGAGTCCCTGGCGGTTGAAACGCCTTCCACCAGCATTGCCGATCTGGCCCGAAACCTATTTATTCGTCGACACCAGCGCAGCCGTCGGCGCGAGCAGGGCATGATGGTGCGGCTCGCGGCCGAGGTGGGCATGTCTGTTGAAGACGCGGGCCATTACGGCAGCCACATTCAGGGCAAGATGCCCCACGATTTTTCTGGCTACGATCGCAGCTCAACTGCCATGAGCTAGCCTTGGGACGATACGGTACGATGGCCCAGAACACTGGCACTCTGGGCCATTTTTTTGGGCAATTTTTGGGCCAGGCGATGGATCGCTGTCCACTCTTGCTGGGTCAGCGGCTGGGGGATCAGGTGACCGTTAAAACAGACCCTGGCCGCCTGGGTGAGGGCATCTACAATCTGGTGGTGGGTGAGCCCCTGCTGAACGCTGGCCTGGGTTTGGGCCAGGGGAGGGAGCCGGGCCTGGAAAACGGTTTCCCACAGCGCCGCATCAGGGTTGAGACCAATGGAGCCATGCTGTAACAGATAGGCTCCCCGCCGTAGCTGGGCACTGCCGATCGCCTTGTGACCCTGAGCATCCACCAGGTCAGCGCTGGTGGACAGGGCAAAGCAGTTGTGCGATCGCCCGTAGTCTCGGCTGGGCTGACCAAAGTCCAGCGCCACTCCCAGGGATTGCCAGCCCTCAATTAGAAATTGACACAGCCTGCGGTAGGCCTGCTCCCGTGACCCAGCGATGTGGGATGTAATGACAGCGTAGGTCAAATCTCCCTGGTGTAGCACCCCCCGACCGCCCGTGGGGCGCTGTACCAGCGGCACGGGTTGCCCCTGCCAAACCAGGCTGTGCCAATGCTCCGGCACCCGCCGCCGCTGGCTCACACCGATAGAAATTGTGGCGGGGCTCCAGGTGTAGAACCGCAGGGCGGGCGGATGGCCGTGGTGCTGGTGCTGGTCGAGCAGCCACTGGTCGATCGCCATTTGCACCACGCCGCAGGCCTCCAGTGGAGGAATCAGCCGCCAGGTGGCCAGGCTCATGGGGCTTCCCCGGCATGGTATGAGCTGCGTACCAGCGGGCCAGAGCGCACGTGCTCAAAGCCCAGCCCTCGGGCGATTTGCCCTAGCCGAGCAAATTCCTCGGGGGTCCAGTAGCGGTCCACGGGGCGGTGAGCTAAGGAGGGGCGCAGGTACTGGCCGATGGTCAGGCGATCGCACCCTACCCCGCGCAAATCTTCCATAGCCTCAATCAGCTCGGCCTGGGTTTCCCCGTGGCCCACCATCAGCCCTGACTTAGTCGGCATTAAGGGATCGAATTCTTTAACCAGAGCCAGGACGCGGAGGGAGCGATCGTACTTGGCCCCCCGGCGCACCGGGTCTTGCAGTCGCCGCACGGTCTCCAGGTTGTGGTTGTAGCAGGCGGGCTTAGCCGCCACCACCGTCTGCACCCGCTCGGCCTGGCCCCCATCGCGGGATGGACCACCCCAAAAATCTGGGGTCAGCACTTCGATTGCAGTCTTGGGGTTGTCCTGGCGAATTCTGTCCATAACGGTGACGAACCAGCCTGCCCCGTGGTCAGATAGGTCATCCCGCGCTACGGAGGTTAGCACCACGTAGCGCAGGCCCAGCAATCGCACCGACTCGGCCACCTGCTCTGGCTCGTGGGGGTCGAGGGTCATGGGCGCGTGGCCCTTATCGACCTGGCAAAAGGAGCAGGCGCGGGTGCACACCGACCCCATCAGCAAAAACGTTGCGGTGCGGTTGGCGTAGCATTCGCCCCGGTTGGGGCAGCGGCCCTCTTCGCAGATGGTATGAATCTGGCGCTCTTTGACAATGCGCTGCACCGTCGAGATATCGCTGGCGTTGCCAATCGGGCGGCGCAGCCAATCGGGCATGCGCTCTAGTTCTGCCCTGAGCTGCTGTCGTTGATCTGCTGTAGAAAACGCCATAACCCCCGTAGGGTGGGCATTGCCCACCAGATTCTTTGTGGCCAGACCGATTGCCCTCCTCAGCTTGGGACAAACGACCGTTTGCCCCCACAGAGGGTTTTCCTTACTGGATTCTATCGCGGGTAATTTCTACCGCAACCTGGCCTGTGTAGTCGGGGATGGGGGGAGTGAGCTTGGTGACCTTGACGGTGATCCGCTGCAGGCGCGGGTCAGAGGCCAGGGCTGAGGTGGCGATCGCCCCGGCCAACCGCTCAATCAGGGCAAATTTTGCTTCGCGAATAATGGTTTGGGTGCTGTTGATGACGGTGCGGTAGTCGTGGGTATGGGCCAGGCGATCGCTCTGGGTCGCCTCGGTCAAATCCAGATACAGCGTTATGTCAGCCTGAAACCACTGCCCCAGCACGTTCTCTTCGGGCAGGGCTCCCGTATAGCCGTAGGCGCGAATGTTGGTTAACTGAATAGCATCCATGCAATGAAGGGGACTCAATGGAGGGAGCTAGTTGCCTGTGCAGGCTCGATCCCCCCAGATACTGGCGGCAAACACATCAACTACCCCCCATTAAATCAGGGGGGCAGGGGAGAATTAGGGGCAGGGGGGATCCTCTAGGACAATTCTGAAAACGAAAATACCCGAGAATTTTGATTCTTCTCAAGGGCGCAGGCCCTGCGCCCCTACATGGGGGTATCTTCTTTCTCGGAAACGACTCTACTTCAGCCAACCCTTCAGACGGGCGGAAACCTGGGGACGCCGCAGTTTGCGCATGGCCTTGGTTTGAATCTGGCGCACCCGCTCCCGCGACAGGTTAAAGATGCCGCCCACTTCTTCTAGGGTGTGGGTTTCGCCGGTGGCCAAGCCGTAGCGCAGGGTAATGATGTCTTTTTCGCGCTCGGTGAGCACCTCGGCCAGCACGCTGGTAATTTCCTGGCGCATCATATTTTCGCTAATTTTAGACTCTGGTGTCTGGGTGCTGCTGTCTTCAAGCAGCTCCATTAGCTCGGTGTCTTCGCCTTTGCCGACGCGGTGATTGAGGGAGAGCGATCGCCGCCGCACCTGCTGCAAACTTCTCAGTTGATCGACGGTGACATCCAACGCATCGGCTAGCTCCTGTTCGCTGGGGTTGCGCTGCAAATCGCGGCGCAGATCGCGGTGGGCTTTCTTCAGCTTGTTGAGCTTTTCCACAATGTGGATTGGCAGGCGAATGGTGCGGGCATCGTTGGCGATGGTGCGAGTAATGCCCTGGCGAATCCACCAGTAGGCGTAGGTCGAGAACTTGTAGCCCTTATCGGGATCAAATTTCTCGGTGGCCCGGTTGAGCCCGAGGGCACCTTCCTGAATTAGATCCAGAAACGGCACCCCTCGATTTAGATAGCGCTTAGCAATCGATACTACCAATCGCAGATTAGATCGAATCATCCGCCGCTTGGCGGTTCTACCCTCGTGGAGCTTTTGGGTAAACTCAGCTTCGCTGAGCTTCATCTTTTCGACCAGTTCCTGTCGAGTTGGTTTACGACCCAGCTCCTTCTGAAGCTTTTCGCTGGTGGTTTCTACCTTCGACAAAAATCTAACCTGCCGAGCTAGCTCAATCTCTTCGCTGGGCTTGAGCAGGGGATAGCGTGCCATCTCCTTAAAGAAAGCGCCAACGGCATCGTCGGTGAGGGTTTTGCTGTAGCCCGTCAACCCCATCTCCGACATGGCCTCTGATTGAGAAAATTTCGCCAGGACCTCTCGATCTTCATCCCAGGCGGTAAGGTCAGGGGTCATCTTACTATCGGCAGCAGAGACCTTTTCAGCCACTCGGTTTAAGTCAGTATCGAACCCGTCGATGGATTCGTCTGGCCAGGCAATAGAACTATCTCTGTCGGAGTTATAGGTAGTTGTCATGGGGTAAATAGAAATGTATACCTACAGGTCGAAGCAGGCAGATTCGATGGATTTATATTTGGGTTGCCATCGCTAGGGCAATCCAAAACAAAACAACTGATCCTGTTGTCGGATCTAAGCCTTATTTTGTGAGTCCACAATACGGATTTTTTTGTGAATTCCCAGGCAATGTAACATTTCTTTGGCAACTTGCGTAGTGTAACAGCCAAATCAAAAAACGGAGCGTAAATCTAAGAGAAATCTGAAGTGATTTTTTGCTATCCTCAGTTTCCCCACTTTGCCATTGATCTTTCCTAGGGATAACTACTGCCCATTTAATAGGGCATCGGTTGCTGTTAGGGTCGGCAGCAGGATCGCGATTGTTTTGGGTCGGCCCCAGGGACCAGGTTTTCCACAGGGTTGAAAAAGTTTTCCACAGTTAATAACCGGGGGAATGCCATCGACCCCAGGGGATTAAACCGAGGATTCCCTGCAAAGTTCTATAAAAATAGAACCCTTCCCGCGGCCTTGGCCAACCTCGTACACTGGCAGAGGTAATTGTCGGTGGTGTAAAACACGTGGGCTTTGGCGACAGTGCAACCCCGCCCCGGTGGGTCAACGTTCTGGTGGATTATGGTGGCTTGCCTGCGGAGTATACCTATGTAGTGCCTGAACACTTACCTGTGCAGGCGGGCGATATCGTGACGGTTCCCTTCCGCTATCAGAGTATTGGCGCGATCGCCCTTTCCCTTGCCCCTACTCCCCCCGCCCACTTGGTGCCCGACCAAATTCGAGCGGTGGAGGGAATTGTTGAGCAGCGGTTTTTTGCCCCCTCCTACTGGGCGCTGCTACAGCAGTTGGCTAGTCGCTATCAGGTGCCGCTGATCCAGGTGCTCAAGACGGCGCTGCCGCCTGGGCTGCTGGCGCGATCGCAGCGTCGGTTGCGGCTGCGCCGCGATCGTCTGCCCCAGCCCCTGCCGCCTGCCCTAGCCCTAGGGGTCAAAAGCCTGCTGGAAGACCTACAGCGATCGCCCGTTGGGGACTACACCTGGCCCTACCTCCAGCGCCACGGCCACAGCTATCGAGTCATGCAACAGCTGATTCAGCTGGGTTGGGCCGAGTCCTACCTGGCGCCGCCCCAGCCGCCTCGGGCTAAGCAGCGCCAGGCCGTGACGCTGGTCTGCGGCGATACTCTGCCCCCCGACCTGACCTCCCGCCAGCAGGCCATCATCGCTACCCTGCGCCGTCAGGGCGGCGATCTGTGGCTCAGCGATGCCCTCCAGCTCTGTCAGACGACTAGCCCCACCCTGAAGCGGTTGGTTCAGGCCGGCTGCCTGGTGATTGAACCCCGCGAGCAGCTGCGGGTGGAGGCGGGGCCTGTCTTGACGGCCGATCGGCCTAAGCCGCTCACGCCGGATCAGGCCGCAGCGCTTACACATATAAATAGTGTTCAGCAGGGCAGCCAATTTTTACTCCACGGGGTGACGGGGTCGGGGAAGACGGAGGTGTATCTACAGGCGATCGCCCCCCGGCTTGCCGCCGGGCAGTCGGCCCTGGTGCTAGTGCCCGAAATTGGTCTTACCCCCCAGCTGACCGATCGCTTTCGTCGCCGCTTTGGCGATCAGGTGCTGGTTTACCACAGCGGCCTAGCCGACGGCGAGCGCTACGACACTTGGCGCCAGAGCCTCAAGCCGCACAAACCCCTGGTGATTGTCGGCACCCGTTCCGCCATTTTTATGCCCCTGCCCAGCCTGGGGCTGATCATTCTCGACGAAGAACACGACAGCAGCTACAAGCAAGATGTGCCCCCCTGCTACCACGCCCGTACCGTTGCCCGCTGGCGCGCCGAGCTAGAAAACTGTCCCCTAGTGCTCGGCTCTGCGACGCCATCCCTCGAGACCTGGGTGCAGTGCAGGGGGTTAGGTCCTAACCTGGGAGATGATGATAGGGAAACGGCGCGATCGCAGTCCCATCCCTCGCCTAGAGGAATAGATGTGGGCTCCGACCCAGCCGCAGCGACAGCCCTTGGTTCGTCAAGCGACCTAGCCTTTTCTATACCCCCCGCCCCGCTCTCCGCTTCAGGCCCCCTCCCCTGGACCTATCTCTCCCTGCCCCAGCGGGTGCAGGCCCAACCGCTGCCCGAGGTGAACGTAGTAGACATGCGCGAAGAACTGGAGGCGGGCAATCGCAGCATTCTCAGCCGCCCCCTCCAAACGGCCCTGGCCCAGATGAAAGCGGAGGGCAACCAGGGATTGTTGTTTATCCATCGGCGAGGACACAGCAGTTTTGTCTCCTGTCGCAGCTGTGGCCACGTAATGATGTGCCCCCACTGCGACGTATCGCTGTCCTACCACCAGCCGGGGGCCAACAGCGCCATGACCCTGCGCTGCCACTACTGTGGTTTTAGTCAGGGCCATCCCAAGCGCTGCCCGGCCTGCAGTTCCCCCTACCTGAAGCATTTTGGCAGCGGCACCCAGCGGGTGGTCAACGCCCTGGCCGAAACCTTTCCAGACCTCAGCTGCATTCGTTTCGACAGTGACACCACCCGCACCAAAGGAGCCCACCGCGCCCTGCTGACCCGGTTTGCCGAGGGCGGTGCCGACCTGCTGGTGGGCACCCAAATGCTGACTAAGGGTATCGATCTCCCCCAGGTCACCCTGGTCGGCATCATCGCCGCCGATGGCCTCCTATATATGAACGACTACTGGGCCAGTGAGCGGGCCCTGCAAATGCTGATTCAGGTGGCGGGCCGGGCGGGGCGGGGCGATCGGCCTGGTCAGGTCATTTTGCAGACCTATACCCCCGACCATCCCGTTATAGCCGCGGTCACCCAGCATGCCTATGAGGCGTTTATCGCCGATGAATGGGCCCAGCGCCAGCTGTTGCAATACCCTCCCGCTGGACAAATGGTGCTGCTGCGACTCAGTAGCACCGACCCCCACGCAGTGCAGCAGACCGCCGATGCCCTGGCAACTCAGGTGAGTCACCGCCTGGCGGGGTCGTCTTACCAACTGCTGGGGCCAGCGCCTGCCCCGATTCCCCGGGTGGCGCGCCGCTACCGCTGGCATTTACTGATCAAAGGGCCGATGCATGAACCCCTGCCCAACCTGGAAGATCTAAAGCAGTGCTGTCCAGCTTCCGTCAGCCTCGCGATTGATGTTGACCCCCTCAATCTCGCCTGATTCGACCTCTTTGCGGGATGCAATGCTCAGGTCAGACCAGGCCACCAGGATCACTCCCGTCTTTGGATACCTGCTATACCGAGTCCGAGTCTAATACCCCCGTTGCAAAAACAGGCGGATCTGTAGGGGCAAACGGCGTTTGCCCTGACCAATCGGGGGTAACCAAATAGGCTTTCGTATTAGACGCCTGCGGCGCAGGTTTTGTGACGCTTGCCCAGAGCCAGGGGGCAGAGGAGCCAGGCAGGCAGGGGAAGGGGAAGGCTATAGCCCCCGCCATGGCTATATTTTTTGACAGAAGTTTTGTTAGCACTGCTAACCGGTGTTACGGTGGGTAACGATAGGTCAAGGGCCTGATCATCTACCTTTGATTGTGATAATTTAGATCCATAGAAAACAACTGAATAGTCCAGCAAGCCCCACTCCGCTGCATAGCTTATGCGAGAAGGCTTGCCGGTTCTCAAATAACCACTTCGCTTTTGATCAACCCTCCCAGAGGTGGCCATTTCTGGCCTTACCTACCCTAATCGCCGGTCAGGCACCGGGTTGTGAAAAGTACCTGTAGTTTAACGAGCTTGCCAATTCTGTTAGATTTTTCGTCCGTTTCTAGGTTGTTTAGTCCCGTCAAGCAACTTTTTCTGGTCACGATAATTCTACGGTTATCTGATCTACATCGTGAAAAAATCTTAACGAAGAGTGGCCAAGATGGTCACTCTTCAGTTGTTTTAAAGGGTGAATTTTAGTTTGCTGATTGGGTTTGAAATAGGCTGGCTATCGAAAATTTAACCTGGTGCCGAACCCGCTGAAATTTTCTCCGGATCCACCTAAAATTTACTCTGATTAATTCAATTTCGCGGCATTTGCTGTATGGGTATGGGTCAGCAGCCCTGGCTGGCGTTAATAATTGGCAATAGTCGCTGGCACTGGGGAGCGTTTCAGGGCAATGGCCCTTCAGCCGCCTCAGATGGGGCTGATTGGCTGGGGGCGTGGCACACCCCTCCCCTCTCTAAAACCCAGGTGCACCAGCTGGTGCAGGGGCGCTTTGCGATCGCTCCCTGGCAGCACCTCGACCTTGACCCGACGATGCTCCCCAGCCGACTCGCCACCGTTCTCGATGGAGGTCTGACTGGCGAAGACTCCCCCGAACTGTGGATGGCCTCTGTGGTGGCGTCGCCCCTGGCCTGGCTGGCTGACTATCCCGCTCTGCACCGAGTAGAAACCGGCCAGGTTCCCCTCCAAAACACCTACCCAACCCTGGGGGTCGATCGTGCCCTCGCCCTGCTCGGGGCCGGAGAAACCTGGGGATGGCCGGTGCTGGTGATCGACTGCGGCACGGCCTTGACCTTTACCGCCGGGGCCGATCGCCGCTTGCTTGGGGGTGCTATTCTGCCGGGGCTACGCTCCCAGTTGCGAGCCCTGCACGGACATACCGATCAACTGCCGGAGGTGGCCCTCAGGGCCGACCCTTGGCCACCGCGCTGGGCCATGGATACCGCTGATGCGATCGCCAGCGGCATCCTGCACACTCAGCTGGCTGGTATTCGCGACTTTATCCAGGCATGGGAAACCGACTGGCCGACTGGCTCAGTGGTGCTAACCGGGGGAGACAGTGCCGTTATCCATCGCGCCATGGTTGACCAGGCTCCCGTTCTGGCCCAGCGGGTCAAGCTGGACCTAGACCTGGGCTTTTGGGGTTTGCGAATCTGCCGTCAGCAGGGCTGGCCGCCCCTATAGCCCACGAATCTGCTGCTGATAGGCGCTGGCGTCGGTGCCTACCCCATTGTTGGGATAGGTGCCTGCACTATTCATGTTCTGGAGATTGCTGATCCGGTTGCCGGGGTTGGGGTGAGTGCTAAGAAACTCGGCGGTAGACCCCCCCTCTAGCTTTTGCATAAAGGTGATAAACCCCCGCGGGTCGTAGCCGGCCCGACCCAGGGTGTTGAAGCCGCGGCGATCGGCATCGTACTCCGCTTCGCGGCTGTTGGGCAGCTGTAGCGCCAGCTGCACCCCTAGGTTCACCAGGGCATCCTGTTGCACTTCTAGGGCACCGGCCACACCGCTGGCCAACGCCGCCTGCCGCATTTGGTTAATGGTGTGGCGTCCGCCGATATGGCCAATTTCATGGGCCATGACTCCAGCTAGTTCGGCCTCATTGGCCGCCGCCTTAATTAACCCAGTCTGGATGTAGACATACCCCCCGGTGGTGGCAAAAGCGTTGACGCTGTCGTCTGCTACCACCTGAAACCGGTAGGGCAGATTGGGGCGATCGCTGCTGGCCGCCAGCCGTTGACCAATCTCGTTGACGTAGGCAGTGATGGCTGAGTTGTTGTTGTAGACGCGCACCCCCTGGGCCTTGAGCTGACTGTCGATCTGCGTGCCCAGGTTAACTTCATCCTGGTCAGACAGGTTGCCCAGCTGCACGTAGCGAATGCCCTGAAAAATCAGGTCAAAGATACTGGCCTGGGAAGCGGTGGGCGTCGCTAGCCCAATGGTAATGGCCAGAACCATGGCCATCCCTCCATAGAGCCCCCGCCGCAGAAAAGCATTCTTTTTAAGGTGTGTGAGAGGAGAAAACATAGAATTGCCCCAAGCCTCACTGAGGCTCATAACTATCTCCATCTTGCCCGGCTCCAAACCTGGCGACTACAGCCAGTGGTCAATAATAAATTTGGCCCCCGGCTGCGGCTGCGGCACCCCTGGTACTCCTCAGGGGAACCAGGGACAGATGCCGCAAAGGAGCCAGCCTATGGTTCAATGGTATCGACATTCCTCCTGTCAAACTACCCAGTTATCCCTGGTCCCAGGGCACCTCACCTATGACCCTACTTGACTCAAAAGGCCGTCTGTTTGGCAAAGTCAGCATTCTCGATATTGCGGCGGCGCTGATTATTTTGATGGTGCTCTTTGGCATTTTTCTGTACCCTGGCACCTCAGGATCGGTAGCCCAGGTGGGGTCGGTGACCAAGCCTGTGGAGGTCGATGTGATGGTGCGAGGGCTCACCTCCTCTGATCCAGCGCGCCTGCTGGAAACCTTAAAGACCTCTGAAACCACCAACATCATTATTCGTAATCAGCCCTACGGCCAGGTCAATATTAAGGAAGTACGGACCCTGCCCCGCAGCACCGTTGCCCCCCAGCCCGATGGCTCCGTCAAAGCTGTGCCCGACCCTCGGCCGGAGTTAAACTACACCCTAGACATGCTGATCACCCTGGTGGGCGATGCCCAGATCACCGACACCGGGCCGGTATTTGGCAACAGCAAGGTCAAGGTGGGCACCCAGATTGAGCTAGACGGCGATCTCTACAATTTCAACACCAGCACCGTAGACGTCAGGATCTTAGAAAACAACTAGTACTCTGAGGCGAAAATATGCCTGCCATTTAGGATCGCTCGGCTCCCTAGCCCCCAGGCTCCCTCGCGATCGGCAATAGTTGTCACACTTATGCCGCAGTCTACTAGGGTCGAGTTTGTCTAAGACAAGTTTGTCCAAGACAATCTGAGACAATAGAGACCTTATGACACCGAATCTACTGGCCTCAAGGATATGATTGCCACTTCTGCTGCTACGTCTCGGGTCGATTGGCAGGCTCTGGCTGAGCTGGCCCTGGCGGGAGAATTGCTCAGCCGTGAGCAAGCCCACGGTGTGCTGACCGCTCCCGATACTGAACTACTAGATCAGCTAGCGGCGGCCTATCGGGTGCGACGGCACTATTGGGGCAATCGGGTGCGGCTACACTTCTTGCTGAACGCCCAGAGCGGCCTCTGTCCCGAGGATTGCCACTATTGCTCGCAGTCTAAGCTCTCCACCGCCGAGATTGAAAAGTACCCCTTCATGGCCCAGGAAAAAATCCTGGCGGCGGCGGAACGGGCCAACAGCCTCCAGGCGGGCACGTTTTGCATGGTCATTTCGGGGCGATCGCCCTCTGAGCGCGTCTTTGGCGAAGTGCTAGAGGCGGTGCGCCAGGTCAAAGCCCAATACCCGATGAAGATTTGCGCTTGCCTGGGTCTACTCGATGAACAGCAGACCCAGCGGCTAGCGGCGGCGGGGGTAGACCGGGTTAACCACAACCTCAATACCAGCGAAGGCCACTACGGCGATATCTGCACGACCCACACCTTCCAAGACCGCATAGATACGATTCAGGCGGTGCAGGCGGCCGGGATGACGACCTGTTCGGGCGGCATCTTCGGTCTGGGCGAATCCAACGACGACATTATCGACATGGCCCTGGCCCTGCGGCGGCTAGAGGTCACCAGCGTGCCCTTGAATTTTCTAATTCCCATCGATGGCACACCCTTTGAGGGACGGCAGGAGTTGAATCCTCGCCAGTGCCTGCGTATTTTGTGCCTCTACCGCCTGCTGCTGCCCAGTCAAGAAATTCGCATTGCCGGAGGGCGAGAGGTGCAGTTGCGACAGCTACAGCCCCTGGGGCTCTATGCCGCCAACTCAATCTTTGTGGGCGACTACCTGACCACCCCTGGTCAGGCTGCCCAGGCCGACTACGCCATGATTCGCGACGCTGGGTTTGTGCTAGAAGGGCCAGATGGGCGTGAGATGACTTTGCCGGACGAGGTTGCTGAAGTTTAGGCTCGGCTGCGCTTAGGATGCATGTCTGAGGGAAGGATAGCTGGCGAAGCATCCGGCAGCAAAGTCTAGTCAGTCTGCGATCGCGTCACCAGGTTCACCAAACTATCCACGAGGCGTTGCGGATCCATGGGCATGATGCTTTCACCATGCATGATGCCCTGGGTCATGATAAAAAACACCGTCGCCCCCAGTACGATCCGCGACGTGGCCTCAGGGTCAGGTAGGTTGAGTTCTGGACAGGTTTTGAGATAGTCGGTCAATTGATCGGCGGCCGGTTTGGTCAGGTACTCCACAAAGGCCTGTCCCAGTTGCGGGAACCGGCCTGACTCGCCGGCCACCAGGCGCACAAAGTTTTGGTAGTCAACATCGTGCAGCTCACTGGCAATGGCGGTGCTGATCAATCGCCGCAGCACCGCCTCAGGAGGGCCTTCCAGGTTGCCGTCGCCCATCACCTGCTGGCAGCGCGACTCGGCTACGTATTGAATGAGGGCGCGAAATAGACCCTCTTTATCTTTGAAATAGCTGTATACCGTGGGTTTAGAGACCCCAGCGGTGGCGGCAACCTTGTCCATACTGGTGCCAGCGTAGCCATTTTGCAGGAATTCTTGCATCGCCCCCTGCAAAATTTGCACTGCTTTGTCATTGAGCACTGCCGGACTGTGAGTCACGCGCTATCACCTTCCTAATCCAACTGAATCCAACCGATCCATGTATACCAAGCCCAGCTTGGTATTACACCCGCTTGCCCAGATCATAGAGCCCCCAGCGCAATACCTAATCGTGCTTACCCCAGAGCATCCAACAGGCAACTCAGGAGAGAAGTATAACTCTATACATTTATCTTAACGGGCTATTGACTAATTTTACCAAACCGTTTAGTTTAATTTTATTCTCTGCAACAGTCTGTTTAGGTAGTCTGCTGCAGGTCGTCGGAGTTTGGTCGCGCTTCTGTGCCCAAGATTTACCGGGCCTTTGGCGGTCGTCGGATTGCGCAGGTGTGGGGCCGGCTGGCTTCTGAGCATTAGAAGCCTGGCCACTATTCACCTCGACCGAGTAGAAAACGGTGCTGGCGATTAGGGCCGAGGCGAGGTTCTAGGCATAGTGGTTGAGCCGAGCCCCGATTGATTCCCTCCCCGGATGTCAGGCGCTGTGTCAAGAGCACCCTAGATCCCGGTCGCCGGGTTTGACCGAGGCCAAATTTAAAGCTCAAGGAATAAAGCTCAAGGAATTGGAGTTTTGATCGGAATTTGCATGCGGTGCCGCTGTAGTCATTTAGTCCCCCCTCGTTGAGAGTCTACTATCCATGCCCAACTATGCCAAAGTTGACCTAAAGTGGCATCGCCTGATGTTGGCGCTGTTTGTCACCCTCGTAGTTGCTGATACGGCTCCTCATCCTGAACTCTCTCCGGGTCTTCTGCAAACCCTGGCGGGACGAGTCCAGACCCACCTCAGTCATAGTCGTTAGGGGGGTGGCGAGCCCCCTATTAGGTTAGATCTGGCTCGGACTAACTGTCCCAATGTCTATTCCGACAGCACCTGCTAGAGCTAAGATCCCATAAACCCATTCCCTGTCTGGGGGTTGGGTGACTAAGCTAGGGATGCATCGAACTAGGCTGGCTTAAACTCTCAGGAACTGGCTTCAAAATATAGCAACGGCCACTGCGCCTAGGACACGGGTCACTACCACTGCCATAAACTGGGGCGGCCCACTGGCCTATAGCCATCGCTCCAGGGGATGATTCAAAATGGCCTCGCCGATCTGGCTATGGCTGTAGGAGCACCCCGGGCTCGAGCTGTAACTCCGCTCAGCTCTTAGTAGCCGCAGGTTGAGCGGAGTCGAAATCGATTGGCTCGGTACTTGATTTGACCTCAGATTCACACTTCTTTAAGTTTGCTGTCCGCTGCCGCGATCGCCCATGACTCTGCCCTCCAAGACTGTTACCGCCGCCCTCGCCACTGGCTACCTGGTCAAGGACTGGATGCAGCGACAAATTAAGCGCGACTGGGTCAAGCTGTCCCTGGCGGGATTGTGGCTGAGCTTTTTGGCGGCGCACGTGGCCACCGATTCAGTGCCCGCCCAGTTTCTAGAGCGGCGGCTGCAAACCCTCTTTTTTGAAATTCGCGGCCCGGTCGCGGCCCCCGACGATATCGTCATTCTGGCCATGGACGAAGAGTCCTTTGACCAGGCTGAATACTATCGCGCCGACCCTGAGCGCTACCGCTATCTCAGCCCCATTGCAGGTAGCCCGTGGCAGCGTCGGGCCTATGCGATCGCCATTGAGCGGGTGCTGGCGGCGGGAGCCAAGGCGGTGGCAGTGGATATTTTGATGTTTTCGGAGAGCAGCTACGGCCCCGCCGATGACCAGGCCTTGGCCGATGTGCTGGCCCGCTACGGCGATCGCGTCGTCCTAGCCATGTCCGTAGACGATGCCGGTCTGAACCAGGGGGCACTGGTGCGCCCTACCCAGCCTTTCCCCAAGCTGCTCAACACCCCTGTGTACACCGGCAACATCAACTTTCCCATTGAGCCCGATGGGCGCATTCATCGCCACGGGCGTGCCTACCTCAACGGGTTAGCGACTAGCCAGGCTGACCTCGACGCCATGAGTGACATCGGCAGCGAGGTCGAGGCAGCGCAGTCCTTTGCGGAGGCTACCCTGGCCGCCGCCGGCGTTGACCACCCCCCCTACCGGGGCGACTTTCTCAACTTCTACGGGCCGACCCGCAGCTTTAGCCAACGCCCCTTTTGGTACCTGCTAGACCCCGATCCCTGGGCTAAGCAGCTCGACAACGGTAGTTATTTCAAAGACAAGATTGTGCTGATTGGCGGTACCGCCAAATTTCTGCAAGACTTTCACCAGGCTCCCTTTTCGGAGACCCTGCTACACCCCGAAGCTACGGCCGGGGTAGAAATTCTAGCCACCGATATCGCCAACCTGCGCAGCGGCGAAACCCTGAGCCAGGGGCTGCCCAACTCCTGGTTACGGGGGGTGCTAGTGATGGCGGGCGGAGTGGGGTTTGTGCTGCTGCTGCGGCGCTTTAATCGTCCGGTGGCCCGGCTAGGATGGACCGCTGCCACCATTGGCAGCTGGTTTTGGATCAGCTACGGGGCCTTTGTCGGAGCCGGGCTGCTGTTGCCTACCGGGGCTCCCCTGGTTGGGCTGATGGTGCTGGGCGGCACCTACATCGTGGCGGATATTGTCACCGAGCAACTGCGCAAGCAGCGCCTGCGCCAAACCCTAGAGCAGTACGTGACGTCCCCAATCGTGCAGGAGATTATTAGCCAGCAAGATGACCTGCAGGACCTGCTTAAACTACGGGAAGCCGAGGTCATTGGTCTGCTGTTGGGCAACCGCTATCGCATCGTGCAGCTGCTGGGATCGGGGGGCTTTGGCGAAACCTACGTGGCCGAAGATACCCAGCGGCCGGGATCGCCGGTGTGCGTGGTCAAGCAGCTGCGGATTATCAGTGACGACCCCAGGGCCCACCGCCTGGGTCGGCGCTTCTTTGAGGGAGAAGCCGAAACCCTAGAAAAATTGGGCCACCACCCCCAAATTCCACGTCTGCTGGCCTATTTTGAGGTCCAGAACTCCTTCTATCTGGTTGAAGAAATGATCGAGGGACGCCTGCTGAAGGATGAGCTAGCGGCCCGTCGCCCCCTGCCCCAGTCCTACGTGCTTGACCTGCTGCTGGGGCTGCTGCCGGTGATTGCCTTTGTCCACGAACAGGGCGTGATTCATCGCGACATTAAACCCTCCAACATCATTCGGCGGCAGGCGGATGGGAAACTGGTGCTGATTGACTTTGGGGCGGTGAAGCTAATCTCCAATCGACTTGCCGATACGGGGGTGAATCTCACCTCGACCTCCACCATTGGAGTGGGTACCCAGGGCTATATGCCGAGCGAGCAGTCGGCTGGGCTACCCAAGTTTAGCAGCGACCTCTATGCTCTGGGCATTACCGCCATTGAGGCCCTGACGGGCATTCCGGCCTATGCCCTGCGCCGCGATGTTAACGGCGAAGTGCTCTGGCGCCACGAGGCTCCGGGGCTAGATCCAGCCTTTGGCGATATCGTGACCCGCCTAGTGCTCTACGATTTTACCGATCGCTACCACCGAGCTGCAGAGGTGCTGGCTGACCTTAGCGGCCTAGATTTAGGGGCGCGATCGCACTCTTATCTAGAGACCACCCCCGCCGGTTCCCCCCTCGAGGCCAACCCCTCGCCCTACGGCATCCGCGTCGACAGCATGGCCACCAACGATATGGACGACCCTGAGGAAGACACCGCCCCGACCCGCATGCTCCCTGACGAATGGTTTGATACCACCGGGTCCGCTGGTGCTGGGGATGACAGCGCTCGACCCTAACCATCAGAACAGCCTCTGAGGGTTAGGGTCTCGCAGGAAAGTAAGGTACCCGCTGATCGGACTTCGACTTCGCTCAGTCCCCGATCACTGAAGGTTGAGCGAAGTCGTTTTGCTCCGCAACGCTATCACGAACGCTTTGCGTCTCCCTGTGGGAGAAAACCTGGTCACCTGGCACACCATTAACCCGCAGATCCCTTACAGGGGGGATCTGGCAACGCAGTCAAGACTTGACTTGGAGTGTCTGGGAATTGGGACGGGTCGTCTGGCTCAGCTGAGTTCGGATAGCCCCAAAATCTCCCAACAAACTCGGTGGTTGCCCCAGCCCCTGGCCAGGCTCTCTAGCCGAGGTGAGGATTCCTGCGGTCCAACCCTAGACACCCGGTTGGGGAATAGTGATATCGATGGCGTTAACGGTGGTGGTCAGAGTATCTAGGTCCGGTTGAATCTCCGCAGGGTTGCCGACCACCAAAATCACCATTTGGTCAGGCGCTAGGCGGGCTTGTGAAGCTGCCTGCACTTGGTTGGCGGTGGTTTGGCGCACCTGATCCTGGAACTGAAACACAAAGTCCTGGGGATAGTTGTAGTATTCGTAGCGGATCAGGCGGGACAGGGTTTGGCTTGGGCTTTGAAAGTTAAACACAAAGCTATTCAAAACCGAATCCTGAGCCTGTTCCAGTTCAGTAGCGGTAATGGGGGTCGTGCGCATGCGGTCAATTTCGGCCAGGGTCGATTGAATAAACGGCACGGTGGCCTCCGATCGGGTCTGGCCACCGCCGATAAACAACCCTGGGTAGTCGTAGCGGGGAGCCCATAGGGCATAGACCGAGTAGGCTAACCCCTGGCGCGATCGCACCTCGTTAAACAACCGCCCGCTAAAGCCATTGAGCACCTCGTTCATCACCGCTAGAGCCGCGTTGTCGGGGTAGTCAATGAGCCCCCCCAAATGGCCCAGTTGCACATAGCTCTGAGTCAGCTGGGGCTGCGACACCATAAACACCCCCGCCTGGGTCTGCTGTACCGGGGGCAACGATGCGGCTAGGGCCGGTCCCGAAGGCTGCCAGTCGCCAAAATATTCGGCAATCCACTGCTTCATCTGAGCGCTGTCAAAATCTCCCACAATGCCTAAGATTGTCCGCTCCGGACGGATCGAGGCCCGGTAGAACGCCTGGATATCCTCACGGTCAATGGCGGCCAGGGTGGCGTACTCAGGGGTGCGGGCGTAGGGGCTATCGGCCCCGTACACTAGCTTGCGAAACTCTCGGCTGGTAATGCTGTCGGGGTTGTCGTTGCGGCGGGCGATGCTGCCGCTGTACTGGCGCTTGAGCAGGTCAATTTTGTCCTCGGCAAAGGCGGGTCGCTGCACTACATCGGCGAACAGGCTAAATACGGCTTCGGTATCCTCCGCCAAAGCGTTAAAGCTGGCGCTGCCATCACTCAGGTCAATGCTGGTCTCGATCGCCGCCGCCCGCTGCTCCAGCTGCTGGTTAAGGGTATCCGAATCCATGCGGGTGGTGCCCCCCAGGCGCATAGATTCGCCGGTCAGGCTGGCCAATCCCACCTGGTCGGCGGGTTCAAACCGCGACCCGGTGCGAAACGTAGCCGTGCCGCTGACCAGGGGCAGTTCGTGGTCCTCCAGCAGGTAGACCACCAGTCCATTGGATAGCTCGTAGCGCTCATAGACTGGGATCTCAACGTCCCGCAGCGGCAAAAACTCCAGTTCGTCGTAGTGCCGGGGGGTGAGGGCATTGGCGGGAGCCTGCCAGGTCAACAGCAACACCCCCAGAAACCCAGCCAGGGTGAGCAGCGGCCTAATCCACCGCTGCCGCTGAGCTCGACGAGCACCCGTAAGCCATCCGATCGCGTTCATCACTGTGCGTCCAACCTATAGATCTTGACCTTGCGTTGCCTACCCCGATTGGGCCGGGGAAATCACGGGGCTGTAGCTGCCGGAACCAGTTTGCCTACGGTCTGGTTCTCAGGCCGAAATAACTCCTGCGCTACCCGCTGGATATCCGCCGGCGTCACGGCCTCAATGGTGTTCAGTTCATCAAAGACATTGCGCCAGCTGCCGGTTTTAGCCTCGTACTCAGCCAGCAGCGAGGCCATGCCGCTGTTGGAGGACAGACTTTGCAGCAGCCCTGCCCTGGCCTGGGTTTTCACCCGGTCTAGCTCCTGTTGGTCTACGGGCGTCTGCTGGAGCTGCAGCAGCTCCTCGGCAAACAGGGCACCGATCTCATCGGGGTTATGCCCAGGGGCGGTGAGGCCGTAGAGCAAAAAGATGTTGTCGTAGCGATCGCCCGGAAATCCGTTCAAGCTGCCAATATCTAGGGCAACTTGGGCCTCATCCACCAGGGTTTCATAGAGCCTAGAGGTACGACCGCCCACCAGCAGACTTTCTATCATGCTGTAGATGACATGGTCAGGATGGCTCAGACTGGGCCGGTGGTATCCCTCCAGGTACCAGGGCTCGGAGGGGAGAGTGAGGGTAAATTCCCGCGGCGCCGTTTGGAGTGGCTCGTTGATCACCGGCTGAGGCGGCACCCCCCTCGCCTCGTAGCGGCCAAAGTAGACCTCGGCCAGGCGCTGCACCTCGGCCGAGTCGACATCGCCCACCACCACAGCGGTCAGGTTACCGGGGCCATAGTAGGTGTCGTAGAAGCTTTGTACATCCTGGCGGGTGGCCACGTACAGGTCGTCTTGGTAGCCAATCACCGGTCGGCGGTAGGGATGGCTGACGAAGGATTCCTCTAAAAACTGCTCGATCATGGTGCCAATGGGGGAGTTATCCACTCGCATACGACGCTCTTCGAGAATCACGTCCTTCTCTTCGTAGAACTCCCGAAAGACCGGGTCTAGAAACCGCTCAGACTCCAGCGACATCCACAGCTCTAGCTTGTTGGCAGGAAGACTATAAAAGTAGCGAGTCGCATCGGCTGAGGTGGTGGCGTTGAGCCCTACTCCCCCCGCCTGCTGAATAATTTGTCCGTACTGGTTTTGCTCCACAAAACTCGCTGCCTGCTTTTCCAAGGCATCGAGTTCGACCTGGAGCTGCTCTGTCTTGGCGGTATCGCCCGCCGCTTGGGCGGTCAAAAACTCGTCAAATACCCCGTCGAGCTGGGCGAATACTTGCTGCTCGGCGGCAAAGTCCTTGGTGCCAATGCGGCTGGTGCCCTTAAAGGCCAGGTGCTCCAGGTAGTGGGCCACACCGGTTCTGCCATCGGTTTCATCCACCGCCCCGACGTTGGCATAGATCATAAACGAGACCACCGGCGCCTGGCGTCGTTCCAGCACAATAAACTTCATGCCGTTATCGAGGGTGAACTCGGTCACGGCCTCCGCCACCCGATCCAGATAGGGCTGCATGGCCTGGGCAGTTTGCAGTTGCCCCTGGGCCACCGCAGCAGCGGCTGGCCAACCCAACCACAGGCTGACCAGCACCGCCAATCCTACCAGTGTCGGGCGCAGGCCTCGCCCCAGCCGCGCTACAAGACGTTGGGGTATAGGCGGTAGCTCATTCATAGGCCAGGCTCAGACACAACAAATTAGACTCCGCCTCTCAGGATAGTGGAGTCTAAAGGACAATGACCACTCCCGCGGCCCCAGGGTTGCGGGGTTGGGGATAGACAGACCTCAGGCAGTTGTCAAAGCCCCAAAACCTGGGTAGAGTTCCCATAGGTTCCTGCTGGGATTGTTTCTATACAGGCGCTCCGTCGGTATCGGTTAGATTGCGAAGTTTCCTGTCAGCCTGGCCAAGGTTGTCTTGGGCCATCTGAAACGCTTTTTTTAGCGCAATTTGCTCCAATTCATTTCAATAAAGTTACGTTCACATCTAATGGGGAGCGAGCATTGACACAGATGGCGAACGGCTCAAACCTAAGGCAATGGGGACAACGAGCCCTGGCTGCAGTCTTCTTGGCGGGCCAGGTGGTTATCCATCTGATTTCTCGTCCCGTGCACCGGCGTAACACCCTCGATCAGATGGCCTCCGTGGGACCAGAGTCGCTGCTGATTGCTCTGATTACGGCGGCCTTTGTGGGTATGGTGTTTACCATTCAAGTCACCCGAGAGTTCCTGAGTTTTGGGGCTGGGGCGGCGGTGGGGGGCGTGCTAGCCCTCACCCTGGCCCGCGAACTGGGGCCAGTGCTCACGGCGGTGATTATCGCCGGGCGAGTGGGGTCGGCCTTTGCTGCCGAAATTGGCACCATGCGCGTGACGGAGCAGATCGATGCCCTGCAAATTCTCAAAACCGACCCCATTGACTATCTAGTGATTCCCCGGGTGATTGCCTGTGCCCTCATGCTGCCATTGCTCAACGTGCTGTCGTTTATTACCGGCATGACCGGCGGACTGCTGATTGCTACTAACCAGTACGGTATCCCCTATTCGGTTTTCCTAGATTCCGCCAAGAATTTTTTGTCTATCTGGGATTTGGTCAGCTCGCTGATCAAAGCATTTTTCTTTGGTATTTTGATTGCCATTATCGGCACCAACTGGGGACTAACCACTACCGGTGGAGCCAAAGGGGTTGGTCAGTCTACCACCACTGCCGTTGTCACGGCCCTGCTGGCTATTTTCATCAGTAACTTCTTTCTCTCCTGGCTCATGTTCCAGGGCACTGGTAGCGCTGTGATCAGCAATTTTTAGAGCTGGCCGACGGTCTTGCCCTGGGGGAGTCGTACCGCTGGGCTAGGGGCCCAGATGGTTGATGACCGCAGGGTCTCCTATACTTTTAGGTGTATTTTCTAAGGTCTGCCGCCTGTGACTGCTAGCCCTACCACCGCCGTTGAGCTGCCGCCTAGTTACCGCATCCCCCTAGTGCTGATCGGGTTAGTGGTGCCGCTGCTTTTTGTAAAGCTTTGGCTCGGGGCGATCGTAGGGCTCTTTGGCCTCTTTTTGCTGGTGCAGACCCTCACCCTCACCCTGCGGTTCACCGACAGCGCCTTGGATATTTATCGACGCGATTCTCTGCTGCGGCACTTCCCCTACGCCGAGTGGCAGCACTGGGACATCTTTTGGGGACCTCTGCCGGTGCTGTTCTACTTTCGCGAGGTCAACAGCGTCCATTTTCTGCCGATTTTGTTTGACCCTGGTCAGTTGCGTACCTGTCTAGAAACCTACTGTCCCCGGTCGGCTGACTCCGAATAGCCTGTCTGGCCATAACCAGGCCCTCATCTGATAGGCTGGCAGCATGGTCTATGGGAGCCGTTATGACCGCAGAGGAGCTATCGAGATCAAGTCTGGAGCCGGGTGTCGGTGGCAGGGGGGAGGCAGAAACTGGTGCAAGTATTGGTTCCGTCGATGCCCCAGGTCTAAAGTCTGATTGGAGCACCCGAATCGACGCCCTGCGACAGCAGGAATCTGACCTCAAACGCAGCATTGCTGATTTGCAATCGACCTACAACCGTCTCACCCAGGACCAGTTTCAAAAAATTCAGGGCGATATTAGCCGTATGGTGCAGCAGGGCACCGCCGAGCTAGATCAGCGCAAGCGCCAGCTGCAGCAGGAGATTGAGACGCTGGAGCGCCGCCAAGAGCGCATTCAGGCCGAAATGCGCACGACCTTTGCCGGGGCTTCCCAGGATTTGGCGGTGCGGGTGCAGGGCTTTAAAGACTACCTGGTGGGGAGTTTGCAGGATTTGGCGGTGGCCGCAGAGCAGCTCGATCTGGCGCCTGCCCGGCCAATCGCGGCTCCGGGGACCGATCGCAGCGGCGATCGCCCCTCCCGTCGGGCCGCCCCCCAGGAGTCAGCGCCCCCCCAGCCCGGCTTTGCTTCCAGCACCTTTCAGGACCAAACCGAGCGCATTCGCAGCCTGCTCGACCAGTACCGCATGCGGCCCGACTACTACGGCCCGGTGTGGCAACTGCGTCGCACCTTTGAACCCATCCATGCCGACCGGGTTTCCAACTGGTTTTTTGCCCAGGGGGGCCGTGGGGCGGTCAAAAGCATGGGTAGTCGCCTGCAAAATGTACTGGTAGCCTCCTCGGCCCTGTCGATTTTGTACGCCCTGTACGGCAATCGTCTGCGCACCCTGGTGCTCTCCAACAGCCCTGAGCGTCTGGGGGAGTGGCGGCGAGGCCTGCAGGACTGTCTGGGTATTTCTCGCGTCGACTTTGGCACGGGCCAGGGGGTCATGCTGTTTGATGCTCCCGAGCCGCTGGGCCAGCGGGCCGATCGCATTACCGCCGAAAACGGCCTGCCCTTTATTGTGGTGGACGAAGCGGAGTCGGTGATTAGCCTGGCTCTGCTACAGTTTCCGCTGTGGTTGGCCTTTGCCCCCGACCCGATGAATCCGGTGGCCGAGTACGACTACTAACGCTAGTCTCAGCCTATAGGGGCAGAGACTAGGGGCAGTCTAATCGATGGGGGGCTTGAGCGCCTGGAGCAGCCGGTTGACCACCTGGTCTAGGGCGACCGATCGCGATGCCTTGAGCAGGATGCGATCGCCCGGTTCCACGATCTCGAGCAGGTGCTGGGCCAGGGCGTTGGGGTCAACAAAGGCCGTGGTTTTCACCCCTGCGGCCCCCGCCGCCAGGGACAGGGCTTCGTCGGGGTCCGCCAGGGTGACCAGCAGGTCTAGCCCGCACTGGCGGACCACCTCTCCCACCCGACGGTGTAGCTCAACCGAGTGCTTCCCCAGTTCTTTCATGGTGCCCAGCACCGCCACCCGTCGCTGGCCAGGGGTCTCGGCCAGCAGACGAAGGGCGGCGACCATCGACTCAAACCCGGCATTGTAGGTCTCATCCAGGAGCAAGACATCGTTGGGCAGGGCAATCTGGCGGGCTCGACCGCTGGGCAGGTCGACGGTCAGCCCCTGGCCCAACCCCCGCCAGTCAAGGTCAAGGGCCTGCATGACCGCGATCGCCGCCAGCAAATTTAGAGCGTTGTGACGCCCGGGCAAGGGCAGGGGCAGCCTTACCCCCTGTACCTCAAGGGTGCTGCCATCTACCAAGGCCCCCTGCACATCGCCTCCTTCCAGCCCAAAGGTCAGGGTGTGCCCCGACCATAGAGTCTTGGCTGTGGCCAGCAGCCGGGCATTGTCGTGGTTGAGCACCGCTGTACCCTGGGCGGGCAGCTCGGCCAGCAGTTCACACTTGGCATTGGCAATCGCCTGCTCCGAGCCGAGGCGGCCAATGTGGGCCGTTCCCACATTGGTAATGACCGCCACGTCGGGCACCGCAAGACGGGCTAGTCGAGCAATTTCTCCGGGGCCACGCATGCCCATTTCTACCACCCCAAAGGCGTGATCGGGCTGCAGTTGCAGCAGGGTTTTGGGCACACCAATGTCATTGTTGTAGTTGGCCTGGGTTTTCAGCACCGGCCCATGGGCCCCGAGGGCAGCTGCGATCAGCTCTTTGGTGGTGGTTTTACCCACCGACCCGGTGATGGCCACAATGCGGGCCCGCTGCTGGGTCCGCCACCAGTGCCCCAGGGCTTGGTAGGCCGCTAAGGTGTCGGGCACCGGCAGGCAAGGCAGGTGGGGGAGCTGCTTGCCCTGCTCTACAACAGCGGCGATCGCCCCCTGGGCGATCGCCGTCTCCACAAACCCGTGCCCGTCGAACTGCTCCCCCGCCAGCGCTACGAAGAGGGCATTTTCACGGAGATCACGGGTATCTGTAGTGATATTTGTCACATATTTTGACCTAAGCGAGGGCGACACATAGTCTAGAGGTGCCTCTAGGGCGGCTGCTAAGGCAGCCAGGGACGAGAAGCTCATAGTTCCAAGGGAGCGTGCTGTAGCAGAAATAGCATTGCATTGGTCCTTGACCCAAGCTTTTCTGCGGAGTCCTCTAATTGTAAAGTAATTGCCCTCAGCTCGTTCTTCGGGCTATAGCTATGAATGTTGGGCACCCTAGGGGTAAAGTTCCTCTGGGCGTGACCCGATGTTGAGCATTGTAGAGGGTAGAGCCGTGGGATAGACTCTGCCCCCAGCCATGGCCCTAACTCCCTCCGATTAGCGCCCTCGTCTTAGGGGGTGCCCCAGGTGCCTGCATCGAGTTTATACCCGCCTTACGATCGGCCCCAAAACTTCGTCAGATCTTTGTTTAAGCTCCCGATACAGTCCCTGAGACTAGAAAATCCACGCAGTAATCTAAAGATATACGGGGTGAAGTCTGGTGTAAAAACTGACGTGGATTGGGCGTTAGATCGCTTTCAATGGATCTGAGCATCATAATGCCCTTCAGTCGTGCATCTTCATAGATTCTATTAGGTTCTATTTTTCAACCAAGTAGATAGATTTCAAATTTTTCCCATCGCAATCTGGGGGGCCTGCACGGGTAGGCACATGCAGTCGATGGGACAAGGGTGGTAAAGCCGTGAAGACAAAAGTTAGTCACAATACTCGCATCACTACGGCAGACGAACAGTGCCTGTATAACCACTTGCTTGCCTGCGTGGCGGTAGAGCCTCCCGAGGCCATGGTCGAACGCTTTCATGCGCTGTTCATCGATGGGTTTGGCTACCCCGATCGGGATGTGATCGCCTCCCTAGACCGCCTGATAGCTAGTCATGAAATTGAGGAATGTTTTCGGTTTATTCTCAACCGCTGCTGCCATATTTTAATCAATCGCTGGCAGACGAATATGCAGCACCAGTCCGCTATTCCCGCTCTGGTTGAGCTGCTGGCGTCTACCCCCGCCAATCGGATCCCAGAGCTATCGCGTTCCCGTTCGGTCCGGCGGCTACGCCACGTTACCCACGGATTTCTGGAGACTGAGCAGTATCTGGCCCTCAAGCGCCTGGCTCGGGTGGTGGAGGCTCGCCAGATGGCCCTGCCTCGCAACCGGCAGGCGGCGGCGGTGCCCCTGGGGTCTCTGATTAACCGCTATCCCTACCTGTACGAGCACTGCCTGGTGACTGAAGACAGCGACATTCAACATCAGCAGCATGTCCGCAGCATGCAGGCTGAGGCCCAGCACAAGTTCGAGGTCGACCTAAGCCACTACGTTACCTACCGGGTGCGCCAGGGGCGGTTGCATCGCCAGGGACAAACCGACTTTGCGACCAAACTGCGGATGGTGCCTAACCCAACCCTCCTGAGCGACCGGGAGCTGGTGTCGTCTCTCAAGCAGTTTGCTCGCCGTCGCGACCATGGCCAAAGCTACCGCGACGGGGCCCAGCGATTTTTGCTCACCCACAACCAAGGGGCCTCGTTCCGCCAGTTCAAGGAAGACCTGTTTGATTACATTCTGACCGATGTCGATACTGGCTATGGCCAGCGCCAGTTTAAGACCCTGCTGCACGAGCACCTGTTTGCCAGCCTAGCCGACAACGATGGCAAACAGGTGGATGACTTCTTGAAGGTCCGCACCTGTAGCAATCTGTTCAACTTTTTAGTGGTGGATCCTAGCTGCGGGAGGCAGCACTATATCTTTCTTGACCTGATTAACAATCTGGGGCCCGTCTATACCACCGGGCTGCTGCTGCGAATTTTGCTGATTTGCCAGAAGGTCAGACCCTTTTTAGAGCGCCGGTTTTCCCTGTTGTTTAACCACTACGAGACCTCCTCTAGTGAAACGGTAGCGTGGCTGGTCAATATGTTTGAGAATATGAACGTTGCCCTTAGCCTTAACTTTGGTACCGTCGATCTGTCCCACGCAGGTGCCCGGTAGCTCGGTAGATAGCTCGGGCTTTGTCCTTGACTTGGCCCGGCTATGGCTTGCTATCTTGCCCGGATTGATATTTTCCCGGTCAAATCACTGGATGGGATGTCAGTTCCCCAGGCTACGGTGCTGGGCAGCGGGGCCCTAGAGGGCGATCGCACCTATGCTCTGTTCGATGCCCAAAACCGCTTCATCAATGGCAAGCGCAACGCCGCTATCCATCACCTGCGATCGGCCTTTTCTGAGGATGGACAGTCCATTACCCTGGCGATGCCAGGGAGAGGAACCCCAAGGAGCTTTCATCTTCAGGAGGGGCGATCGCAGCTAGAAGCCTGGCTTGCTGACTACTTTCAGCAGCCTGTTGCTGTGCGAGAAAACCTTGACCTGGGCTTCCCCGACGACACCGAAGCTGCTGGGCCAACGGTCATCAGCACCGCTACCCTAAAAACCGTTGCCGCCTGGCATGACCTGACAGTGGAAGAGGTGCGCCGCCGCTTTCGCACTAACCTGGAAATTGATGGCGTACCTGCCTTTTGGGAAGACCAGCTGTTTGGCCCCGGCTCCGACCCCGTGCACTTCACCATTGGGACTGTGGTGCTAGCTGGCGTCAACCCCTGCCAGCGGTGCATCGTGCCCACCCGCGATACCCTGACTGGCACGGCCACTGATAGATTTCAAAAAACCTTCGCTCAGCAGCGGGCTGCGACGCTGCCCGACTGGACTCACCGATCCCGGTTCAACCACTTTTACCGGCTGGCAGTCAACACCAATATCGTGGCCCAGGGGGGCCAAGTCCTCAACGTTGGGGATAGTGTTAGCTTGATTTAAGATGCGTCCCTTTCTTCACGCGCCTCAGGGACAGCCAACCCATGCTTGCTAGCCCGATCGCTGCCTACGTTCACATTCCCTTCTGTCGTCGCCGCTGCTTTTACTGCGACTTTCCCATCTCCGTACTAGGCAACCAGCGGCGGGGCGAGACGTCTGGGTCGGTGGAGAGCTATGTGAAACTGGTCGGTGAGGAGATTAGGACAACACCAAAGCTGAATGAGCGCCCCCTCCAAACCGTTTTCTTTGGCGGCGGCACCCCCTCTCTGCTCTCGGTGCCGCAACTCGAAACCCTCCTTGCTCAGCTCGATCGCCGTTTTGGCATCGCTCCTGAAGCGGAAATTTCGATGGAAATGGATCCAGGTACCTTTGACTTGGCCCATCTGCGGGGGTATCTGGATGCTGGGGTTAACCGCATCAGTCTGGGCGTTCAAGCGCTAGATGACACCACCCTGGAAAGCTGTGGCCGCTACCACCGGGTTGCCGATGTGTACCGTTCAGTGGACTGGCTACACCAGGTTGACATGCCCAATTGGAGCCTCGATTTAATCTCTGGGCTGCCCCACCAAACCTTGACCGATTGGCAGGTGGGGCTGTCGAAGGCGGTGGCTCTGCATCCCCACCATCTGTCGGTGTATGACCTGACCGTAGAGCCTCAGACGGTCTTTGCCAAGCGCTACCAGCCGGGGGATGCACCACTGCCCACGGACAAGCAGACGGCGACGATGTACCGGCTTGCCCAGGCGTTCCTGACTGCCCAGGGCTACGACCACTACGAAGTCTCGAACTACGCCCAGCCGGGGCACCAATGTCAGCATAATTTGACCTACTGGCGCAATCAGCCCTACTACGGCTTTGGTCTGGGGGCCACCAGCTACACCCAGCTTCAGCGAGTCAGTCGTCCCCGCACCCTGGCCACCTACAGTCAGTGGGTTCAGGTATTTCAGGAGGCAGGCGGCATCCACAGTGAACCAGCGACACCACCGACGGAGCAGCTCTTGGATAGGCTGATGGTAGGGCTACGGCTGAAGGAGGGCATTAGCGGGGATGAGGTGCGATTCACCGAAGGTGACGCTGCGCGATCGCTCTGTCCTCCCATCTTGTGGAGCAAGCTGCAGGAAACCCTGCAATCCCACATTCACAATGGATTTGTCATCGTTGAAGGCGACACCTGGGCCACTCTCCGCCGCATCCGCCTCACCGATCCCGAGGGATTTCTATTTTCCAATGTCGTCCTCTCCGACTGCTTTCGCGCCGTGGAAGACTTCATCGATGGCTAGTCTTTTCCGCCTTTGCAGTAAAGTAGATCCCTGTGACATTTTTATGGCTGACCCATGCCCAAGGTTCTCGTTTCCGACCCCATCGATCAGGCGGGCCTCGATATTCTCTCCCAGGTCGCTCAGGTAGATGTCAATACCAGCCTGACGCCTGAAGAGCTGGTCGCTACTATTGGCGATTACGATGCGCTGATGATTCGCTCCGGTACCCGAGTTACCAAAGCGGTCATTGATGCCGGTCTGAACCTAAAAATTATCGGTCGGGCCGGGGTCGGCGTTGACAACGTGGATGTTCCCGAAGCCACCCGTCGCGGCATTGTGGTGGTCAATTCCCCCGAGGGCAACACCATTGCGGCGGCGGAGCACGCCCTGGCGATGATGATGGCGATGTCTCGATACATTCCCAGTGCCGACAGCTCGGTGAAGGCGGGTGAATGGAAGCGTAAGGACTTCACCGGGGTCGAAATCTATAAGAAAACCCTGGGGGTGGTGGGACTGGGCAAGATCGGCTCCCACGTAGCGACGGTGGCGCGGGCCATGGGCATGAAGCTGCTGGCCTACGATCCGTTTATCTCCGCCGATCGCGCCGAACAGCTGGGCTGCCGTCTGGTCGACCTCGATCTGCTGTTCCGCGAGGCGGACTACATCACCCTGCACCTGCCCAAAACCCCTGAAACCACTCACCTGATCGACGACAAGGCACTGGCAACCATGAAGCCCACCGTGCGCATCGTCAACTGTGCTCGCGGCGGCATCATCGACGAAGCGGCTTTGGCTAAGGCCCTGGAAGAGGGCACCATCGGTGGCGCCGCGCTGGATGTGTACGAGTCTGAGCCCCTGGGCGAATCGGCCCTGCGGGAGTTGGGTAAGGCGGTGATTCTCACTCCCCACCTGGGCGCCTCCACGGAGGAAGCTCAGGTGAATGTGGCCATCGACGTGGCGGAGCAGATCCGCGACGTGCTGCTGGGGCTCCCGGCCCGCTCGGCGGTGAATATTCCTGGTCTGCGCCCCGAGGTCATGCAAAAGCTGCGCCCCTACCTACAACTGGCCGAAACCCTGGGCAACCTGGTGGGGCAGCTGGCCGGGGGGCGGGTCGAAGAGCTCACGGTTCGCCTTCAGGGGGATATTGCCGGGGGCGATACTCAGCCGATTATGGTGGCAGCCCTCAAGGGGCTGCTGTCCCACGCGCTGCAGGAGCGGGTTAACTACGTCAACGCCTCGATCGAAGCTAAGGAACGCGGCATTCACGTGATTGAAACCCGCGATGCCGACATTCGCGACTACACCGGCTCGTTGAACCTGTCGGCAAAAGGCAGCCTGGGTGAACATTCCGTGACCGGCGTATTGCTGGGGGGCAGTGAAATTCGCGTCACCGACATCGATGAGTTTCCCATCAACGTGCCGCCCACCCAGCACATGCTGTTTACCCTGCACCGCGACATGCCGGGCATTATCGGCAAGATTGGGTCCCTGCTGGGCAGCTTTAACGTCAATATCGCCAGCATGCAGGTGGGCCGCAAAATTGTGCGGGGGGATGCGGTGATGGCGCTCAGTCTTGACGATCCCCTGCCGGAGGGGATTCTGGCCGAAATCCTCAAGGTGCCGGGCATTCGCGATGCCTACACCGTGAACCTGTAGGATGGGCAAAAGGTCTGGCCCCCGCCCATCCTAGGGCTCTAGCGTTCTCCTGGGGAGAGATAGGTGGGCTGCGCTTGCTCCCTATTCCTCCGAGTTCCTCCGGGGGGGACAGCGGTAGACGGTACCTGCCCGACCGAGTCTGATGGGTCATAGTTGGATAGTTGCGAGGCAACCCCTAGAATGGCTGTGGTTAATACCTGGTGGGAAGTAAAGGTACTGTGCGATCCGGCCCTGGAGGATTCTGTTTTCTGGCGGTTTGATAGCTTTGGTAGCCAGGGCACCTCAACCCAAAAGCGGGGTGCTTCGTGCCTTGTGCAGGCCTACTTTCCCCAGCATCGCCTAGAACTGCTCGACCTGTCGGCCCTGGCCCTGCTGATTAAGCAGGATGCCCTGTGTAGCGCCATGCTGATGCCCCGCGTCACCTGGCAATTGATTGAGGAGGAGGACTGGTCAAAGAGCTGGAAAGACCACTGGCGGCCTGAGCCAATCGGCGATCGCTTTCTGATTACCCCCGCCTGGCTAGAGCCCCCCGCCGACAATCAGCGCCTGGTGCTGCGCCTTGACCCCGGGGTGGCCTTTGGTACCGGCAACCACCCCACCACCCAGCTCTGTCTAGAGTCGCTCGAAATGCGGCTCACCTACGAAAAATCCGACATCACCCTAGCCGACATTGGCTGCGGCTCGGGCATTCTTTCCATTGGGGCGCTGCTGCTGGGGGCAAAAAAATCCTACGCGGCCGATATTGACGATTTGGCGGTGCATTCCGCCGCTGGCAACCGCGCTCTAAATGGCCTTACGGAGGAGCAATTGCCCCTGCTCCACGGCAGCCTGGATGCGATCGCCCAGGCCATTGATGCCCCCGTAGACGGCATTGTATGCAACATTCTGGCGGAGGTGATTATGGATCTCATTCCTCAGATGCACACCATTGTCACCGCCGATGGCTGGGGTATCCTCAGCGGTATTTTGCTCGATCAATCCAAGCTGGTGGCCGATACCCTAGAGCAGCACGGCTGGGTGGTGGCTACCCTGTGGCGACGGCAGGCTTGGTGCTGTCTCAATGTGCGGCGTTCCCAGTAGGGATCGCTGCGCGAATCGCTCTCTTAGGCCTATGACCCTCTCCGATCTTAGCTTTGTGACCAAGGTGGTGGTGTTCTCCGGTGCCCTGGGCGCCGTGATTAAATACGCCCTGCCGCCCCTGCTAGGGAGTTCCCCAGCGGCCCAAAATGACCCTGCCTTGGGGTTGGTGGTGGCCCTTCTGGTGGCTCCCTCAGCGCTGATGGGGGGATTGTTTTGGCTACGGCGCAGCTCTACCTCTTAACCTTGGCTTATCCCCATGCGTACCATCGACAGCATTAACGACAAAATTCGCGCGGGCAAGGCGGTGGTTCAGACCGCCGAGGCGTTTAAGCTGCAGGCGAAGGAACAGGGCATTGCCGCCGTTGCCAAGGCGGTGGATGTGGTGGTCACCGGTACCTTTGAACCGATGGAGTCGTCGGGGGCGATTCTTAATCTGGGCCACACCGACCCCCCCATTAAGCTGCTGGAGTGCTACCTGGATGGGGTGCCCGCCTACGCCGGTTTTGGTGCGGTAGATGTCTGCCTAGGGGCCAGCCAGCCAGCCGTAGCCGGGCGCGGGGCCGACTTGACCGACCCTGAGGATGTGCGAGAACACGGCGGCGGTCAGGTCATTGCCGATTTAATTGCCGGGCGCAGTGTGCAGCTCCAGGCGACCGGGCACGCCACGGACTGCTACCCTCGTCCGTCCCTCGAAACCACCATTACCCGCGACACTATTAACCAGTTCTACCTGTTTAGCCCCCGGGGGCTGTACCAAAACTTTATTGTCGGGGTGAACGGCGGCGATCGCCCCCTCTCCACCTATCTAGGCCCTCTCCAGCCGCGCCTGGGCAACGCTGTCTATGCTAACCCTGGTGCCATCTCCCCGCTGCTGAATGATCCCGACCTAGAGGCGATCGGCATTGGTACGCGTATTTTCTTCGGCGGTGGCGTGGGGTACATCGCCTGGGAAGGCACCCAGCACTTTCCCCTGCAGCGGCGGTTGCCCAACCGCACCCCCATTGGCCCGGCTGCTACCCTAGCGCTGATTGGGGATGCTAAGGGGATGCAGTCCCAGTGGGTACGGGGTTGCTATTTTAAGGGCTACGGCCCATCGCTGATGCTGGGAGTCGGGGTTCCCATCCCCATTCTCAATGAGCAAGTGGCCGCCCACTGTGCTGTACAGGATGCTGAAGTGGTGGCTCCGGTGATGGATTTCTCTATTCCTCGTCGGGTACGACCTACCTTTGGGTTGGTGAGCTACGCCCAACTTAAGTCAGGCAGCATCACCATTGAGGGGCAATCGGTGCGCACGGCACCCCTGGCCAGCGTTTACCTGGCTCGCCAGGTGATGAGCGAGCTGAAAGGATGGATTGATGCGGGCACCTTTGAACTGGCGGCCCCCGTGGCCTCCCTACCCCGCGATCGGGCTTTTTTGCCCCAGGATGCCCTAGGCAGCTAGGACCGCCATCGCCCGATGGCCAGCACTTTTGGAATCCTGCTCTGAGGCAGTGACCCCTGTCCTACGCGATTGATCCAACGCTGCGCGGGGGACAGACCTGGGCAACAATCCTATTTTCTTAGCGCAGTGGCTATGGGTATACTGCCGGATAGAGGTTGAGTAACGCTTCTAGCTCCCCTGGTGGCCTAGCGCCGCCGCCCCCTGGATAGGGTAAAGGGTAATAGTCCCGACCCTACACGGCCCTTCGCTGGGAAACGGCTAAGGGATTCGCTCTGAACTAAGATACCGGCCACACGAGCCAATCCATCATGGATTCCCGCCTGGGTGGGAATGACGCCGGGGTTTCCCTTGTTTGCAGATCCCTAATCGGTGCTTGGCTCGCGGGGCTCTTCGCGCTTTTTGGGGCGCTCACTACTGTGGGCCCCTGCCGGTCGACGGCTGGGCATGGGCGGCCGACTTCCCCCTGGTCCGCTTCGCATACCTGGTTTGCTGCGGCGAAGACCGCCCCCACCGCTGCCTTTGGGGCGCTTCTTCGGCGGTACGATACCCACGACCGCCGCCTCGCTTAGCATCAGGATTTTGGCGTCGCGTTTGACCTTAAAGTCCCAAAAGTAGCCTACGGTGCGCCCTTCAATAGTGCCCTGGAGCAAAAGCTTGAAAGGTTTGGGGGCACCCGGGGCCCGCTTCGCGCTCTGAAGAATCTTGACCGTGATGCATTGATCCTCCGGCGTATACTTCACTACTTCACCGCGGATGGAGAAGTAGTTGTCGTCCACAGGCGGTAGGCTCGACAGGTCTGGCTTCTCGGTGGCTGAAGTCTTCTCGCCCTCATCATCATCATCATCATCATCATCATCAAGGTCGGAGGGGGACTCACCCGGTAAACCTAGGGTTTCTGGTTCCCAAACCCCGACGATTTGCAGGTGCAGATCCTGATCGTCATTCTCCAGTTCGCGGCGAGTGCGGGGATAGACCACCCAGAGGTGGGGGACGGTGAGGTCAATGTGCTTCTTGACCAGACTGGTGATGCGTCCTAACAACACCGAATCAATAATTTGGCCGTCTTCTGTGGTTAGATTGCCCCGATTGAGCTGATCGGCCTCGCTGGGTGCGTAGGTGCCTCGCACCAGACCAATCGCCCGGTACTGCATTGGCTCACTGGGTGGAGCAATGGGTTGGTAGCGATAGGCCGCAGGGTCGGGTTCAGGCTCGGGTGTCGGTGCCGGCTTTGCTGGAGCAGCAGCGGCGGGCACCTGGCGCGCCGGCTCTACCGCTGCCACGCTGGTCTCTGGAGGCGTCGCAGGACGTACTGGACGCACGGGACGTCGTGGGGGAGACATGAGCGGCGGCCGCTCCGCCGCGGCTCCGTTGTCCTCACCCTTGGCCTTAAGGTCGCTTTTAGATGCGTCTTGCTCTGCAGAACCCATGACACCACCGATTCACTTCAACATCAACTAGCCACCTGGACGCAACCGTAGGTTTGCCCATGACTTGGCCTGTAAGCCTAGCGTAACATTCGCCCTTTAATGTGAAATCTTGAGAGCAATATTTAAGAGCAGTTAAGGCTACCTACCGAGGGGCTGGTTTGCTCGGCCAAAGTCGCCTGTCAGTTGCTCTTCGATCCTGTCCTGCGGTTACCTAAGGCCAGGGGCTCCTCACTCTCCAGAAGTCAATTACTTTCATTTTCATCGGTACCGGTTAGCAATCCGTATTGTTTCAGGGATTGTTGCCGACTTCTTTGCTACTGTAGCCCTGTCGCTTAACTACTACCCATAGCCTTTCACCCTGCCCCGTCCGGGTCTGAAGCGCTAAGATCACCTATCTATCCGTATAGTTGCGATCGCGCCCCTCCGATTTATCCAGACCCCATCCTCCTAAGTTTGCCCGCTCTTCTGACTGCTCTTTTGAACTGAGGTAACCCCGTGACTGCAAACCGCAACCGTTGGCTCGTTGGCACCGTTTTGACCTTGGCCCTCGCAGCCTTTTTGTCGCTGTCGCTGCTGCCCATCTTAGGCGGCGGGGCTGGTAATCGTCGAGGCGGGGTCCCCGCTGATGCTAACCCCACCGCTGACCCCGCCTCTGTGCAGGCCGAGCTAGAGGCCCAGGCCCGAGGCTATGAGCTGGTGCTGGAGCGCGAACCCGATAACCAAACTGCCCTCCAGGGGCTGGTGGATGCCCGCATTCAACTCAAGGATATCAATGGCATCGTTGAACCCCTTGAAAAACTGGTCGAGTTGAACCCAGGAGTGCCCGACTATGCTGTGCTGCTGGCTCAGACTAAGCAGCAGATGGGGGATCTAGAAGGTGCAGCCCAAACCTATCGCCAGGTGCTCGATCAGCAGCCGGGCAATATGAATGCCCTCCAGGGGTTGACGGTGCTGTTGGTCCAGCAAGGGCGTCCGCAGGCCGCCATTGGCATCCTGCAGGATACCCTCACAACCGCTGAAAAATTGGAGGCAGAGGGCGGTGTCGCGGGTCTTGACATCATCTCTGTCAAGCTTCTGCTAGCCCAGGTGCATGTGGAAAACGATCGCCCTGACCAGGCCATAGCCCTTTACGATGCAACCATCGCGGCGGCCCCAGAGGACTTTCGGCCGGTGTTAGCCAAGGCGCTGGTGCTTCAGGATCAGGGGGAAGCCGATACGGCCAAGGCCCTCTTTGCCCAGGCTACAGCCCTAGCCCCTGCCCAGTTCAAGGACCAAATTGAGCAGATGTCTGCTGCTAATGCCCAGGGTGCCACGGCAACCGATGGGGCTACTGCAGATGGTGCTGAGCCTACTGGTACTCTGGACCTGGCCCCCTCTGGCAGTGCACCCGGCAGTGCAGCAGATGATCCAGCCCAGTAGGCTAGCTCATCATCCGAGCCGGGGAGGTTGACCCCACCGAGCTTTCAGGACGCATGGAGACCGCCTGGGTTGCATCTACAGTCTCAAATTCAATGTGATTGAAGAGCGTCGTTACAAACGCGAACAACAAAAAGGGCAGGGATAGGACCAGGATGAGCCCCACGGTGGCCAGGGCAAATATGGGCTGGCGGGCTCCCATCAGGGCTAGGGACGTCGCTAAGCTAATGAACAAAATGACCAGCCAGGCAATAATTTGGCCATAGATGTCGCCAAAGGTGAGGGTGCAAGTGAAACGATACTTATGCCCGAATTCCATGGTGTTTTCCTGCCACAATCAGTCTTATATAGAGATCAGCATATCGGTCTGACCTCCTCTGCCGTGGTTTCTCAACATTTCCATAAACGTTGCAATGAAATGTTGCAGGCTGTGAAGCAAATCTCAGTCTGCTAGGATTGTGCCGCTGTGGGTTTGGAAAATCTCCTGGCCAAGGTTAACCCGGCTTCCGGCGGTGTCTCGAGACTAGGTTAGGGTTCGCCCAGGGTTATGGGATATCAATTTCTTCTGTTTTACAAACCTTACAATGTGCTCAGTCAGTTCGGGCAGGGCAGCACACCGCCAGCGTCTGAGTCAACTCCTCGCCTTACCCTCAAAGACTTCGTCCCCGTCACCGATGTGTATCCAGCCGGTCGGCTCGATCGCGACAGTGAGGGCCTGATGCTGCTGACCAACCACGGACTGGTGCAGCATCGGCTCAGTGATCCTCGCTTTGCCCACCCTCGCACCTACTGGGTGCAGGTTGAGCAGGTGCCGTCCCCCATGGCCCTAGATCAGCTGCGGCAAGGGGTCACTATCAAAGGCTATCGTACCCAACCCTGCCAGGTTCGCCTGTTAACCACTGAACCGCCGCTGCCGCCGCGGTACCCACCCATTCGCTATCGTCAGAGCATCCCCACAGCTTGGATCGAGATGACTCTGCGGGAGGGCAAAAACCGCCAGGTCCGCCGCATGACCGCTGCCGTGGGCTATCCGACGCTACGTCTGGTGCGGGTGGCGATCGCCCACCTTACCCTGCATGGCCTAGAGCCGGGCCAATGGCGACCGGCCACCCCAGGCGAGCAACAGGGACTGCTAAAACTCTAAAGTAGGCTGTTTAAGCAACTTGGCGGATGCTGAGTCAAGAATCAATGGTATGGGCCTTTGGGGACTAGATCCATAAGCTACTATGGGCTTGCGGTGGGCAATATAGTGTCTAGCCACAGTGCCTCAATCTTGTTTTATAGATAGGGTGTATGGGTGGCTTTTGTATTGGAGTTGTACTGTATCAGGGTTGTGCTTGAGTCCTGCTGGCGATCGCCTACGCTAAAGTGCCTTCCTGCAACGCTGTAGGGCTCCTTCAGGGCTAGCCCTGAATCAGTTGATAGCTGGTAGATTGATGGCTAGCGGGCCTAACTTTGGATCATCCATAGGATGCTAATTTGTCCTTGTTGTGAATTTGAAAATGCTGATTTACAGCTGTCCTGCGAAGCCTGTGGACAGTCCTTTCAGCGATGGCGGGTGATCGACATACCTGCCCCTGGGACATTGCCCCTAGCCCTCGGTGATCTCCACGAAAACAACTACATTGATATTAACCGCCGCTATCGGCTCACTGATTTTTCTTTAACCTCAGACGAAGATGCGGTGCTGAAGGTCATCGATTGTCAGCCCAAGCTCGACTCACCTTTGCAGGCCCTCCAGCAAGCCTGGCTGGATACCCCCAACATCGATGTGGCCACTCACCCTCTGGCGGCTGGGGTGCCGTCGTCGGCCTACCCCTACCTGGCTCTCCAGGCCGACTACTTCCCAGCTATTCCCGAACTGCATAATGCCTGGCAGACTCCCGAGCGCACTATTCTACTCATCGAAGATCGCACGACTTGGCCCACGTTGACGTCTGCTTGGGCGGCCTTAGATGGTCCGCTACAGCACATTCAGTGGCTGTTTGAAACCACCTTGTTGTGGCATGCCCTGGCGCCGTGGCAGGGGCATGCTACCCTGCTTAATCTCCAGCGCCTTACCCTCAATGCCACTAACTTGATTTGCTTGACCCAGCTTGATCAAGTGGATACACCATTCCCTTTGCCTCTCCAAACCCTGGGGCAGGTATGGCAAATGCTGTTGGGTACCCGTCAAGGTTGTCTACCCCCGTCAGTCCAGGAACTGGTCGCTGCCCTGGCCCTCGGGGGGGAGATGGACCTCTCTCGGGTCCAAGATACCTTGGTCGAGGCTGCCAAAGACTATCAGGACTCTGTCCCTGAAACGCTTACCACCGACTGGGTCAATGCTGGGGACTGGGTGGATGACGCCGATGCCATCCCAGAGCCCAGAGAGGCTACTAACCCCATCGATACTTTTGAGGATTCGGATTCCTTGGA
Source organism: Nodosilinea sp. (assembly GCA_041739575.1). Lineage (GTDB taxonomy): Bacteria > Cyanobacteriota > Cyanobacteriia > Phormidesmidales > Phormidesmidaceae > Nodosilinea. The sequence continues at coordinate 48,720 of JBGSNT010000228.1, forward strand.
CTCTGAGTCATTGAATCCTGACCTTGTCTTCGATACCCAGGACTGTGAGGAGGAGGGCAACGGGCCCATGGAATTACCCACCATGGTGCTACCGATGAAGCTGGCCCAAGTCGATGATTGTGGGCAGAGCCATGTCGGTCAGCAGCGTCGACACAACGAAGACTGGTTTTTTACCCAGACTCAGCTCCAAAAAATCGGTGGCCCCCAGGGGTTTCTACTCCGATCGAAAGGACTGTATATTCTCTGCGACGGTATGGGGGGGCACGCTTCAGGGGAGGTGGCCAGCCAGCTTGCGGTGCGTACTCTGAGGGACTACCTGACCCAGCACTGGGGGGGCGATCGCCTGCCCAATCATGAGACCCTGACTCAGGCCGTTATTACCGCTAACCAGACGATATTTGATATCAACCAGTCCAACGCGACCTCTGGCGTGGGGCGCATGGGTACTACCCTGGTCATGGTGTTGGTACACAACCTCAATATGGTCGTAGTACATGTGGGCGACAGTCGCCTATATAGCTATAGCAAACGATTGGGACTGCGACAGCTCACCCTCGATCACGAAGTCGGTCAGCGAGAGATTAATCGGGGCATAGAACCTGCCCTTGCCTATGCCCGTCCAGATGCCTATCAGTTGACTCAGGCGCTAGGGCCAAGGGGCAAAGAAGATATGGTTCCCAGCATTGCCTACTCCGAGATCACCGAAGATACCCTGCTGTTGCTGTGCTCCGATGGGCTGAGCGACAATAACCTGCTGGAGCGCCATGCCGACACCCACATCGCTAGCCTGCTGAGTTCTCGAGCTAACTTGGACAATGGTGTTGCCCAGTTGATCGATTTAGCTAATGAAAAGAATGGCCATGACAATATCACCGCCATTCTGGTCCGAATTAAGCTTCAGCCCGATCTCGCCTCCCTGGTTGGTTGAGCAGTCATGAGCCGTTTCGCGTTAGCTAGTTGCTGAAGCGCGAGCAACCATCCTAGGCCGGTTAAAACCCATGGGATGGCGACTACGCATGGCACGGGGATAGGGCACGCCGTCCTTTCAGGCTGTTGTTCAATCTATGCTGACTCTTGATTTATCCAGCCGCTATCTTACAGAAATCTTTACCTATATCCCTACTCAAGTTCAAGACAGCTTTACTATATACAGCTTTGCAAGCCATATATTTTGAATGGGTCTTTAATCGATCACGAGATGATGATGAATAATGAGGGATCTCGATCTGAGCATTGACTCCATGGGGTACTTTCACTAACGATACGTAGCTGTGGAGATGCCCGGAGCTTACGAAGTTCCGATTTGAGGTGATTTTATCTGGCTAGACTGTCAAAATTTATTGGTTAAAAAATAATTCTTTAAAAGCCAAAATTAGGATCTTAATATTATGCATAAAGATGCCCGAAGGGTTGCTGATCAGAGCTTGATCTCGACCCAGGTTTGTATCGTCGGTGCTGGTCCTGCTGGGATTGCCATAGCCCGTGAACTGAATGGCCAAAATTTTGATGTCGTGCTGCTTGAGTCGGGCGGGTTTGAGTTTGATCCGGCTGTTCAGGATCTTTCCCGCGGTACCAATGGAGGCGATCCCTACCCAAGTCCCAGTGATGCGAGAGAGCGTCTCTTTGGGGGCACTGCCAGCGTTTGGCCAATCCATTTGGACAATGGACGGCTTGGGGTCCGCTATGTGACCTTAGACCCGATCGATTTTGAACAGCGGGATTGGGTTCCCCACAGCGGCTGGCCGATTACCCGCACCGATCTAGATCCTTACTATGCCAAGGCTCACCAGGTGGCCCAAACAGGTCCCTATAACTATGATCCGGCGGAGTGGGAAACCCCTGACGCTAAACAGCTATTTGGTCCCAATAGCCGAACCACAAACCAAATTTTCCATTTTGGGCCACGGGATATTTTTACGGAGGAGTATCGCCAAGAACTGGAGCGATCGCCCAACGTCACTCTGATGACCTATGCCCATGTGCTCGAACTCGAGACCGATGAGCTGGCCCAGACTGTAACAGGTCTGCGGGTTAAGGCGCTAGGGGGTGGCACCTTTTCCATCGCGGCTCGCACCGTGATTTTGGCCCAGGGGGGGCTTGAGGCTGCCCGGCTGCTGTTGTTATCGAACTCGGTACAGACCTGTGGGTTGGGCAACGGCCATGACTTGGTCGGGCGATTTTTGATGGATCATCCGGTGATTCGCCCCGGAGTGTTGATTCCTCAAGATCGTCGCGTTATGGACCGATTGGCACTCTATGATGCCCGCTGGGTGAAGGGGGCGCGGGTAATTGCCAAGCCTATCCTGACCGTAGAGACCCAGCGGGAAGAGCAGCTCCTCAATATCAACACGGCGATTTTTCCCCGCCCGGCCTGGGCTCGCCATAGCCCCCTGCGGATGGTTTTTCCGAAGGGCCAACGCCCTGATTCTAAGGCGATTACCTCTGGTCGTACCTTGGGCAAAGCTTTGAAAAAGGGTACCGTGCCTCCCAATGGGCTAAAGCATGTTGGCAATGTGCTAGGCGGGTTAGATGATATAGCGTTTTTCACCTGGCGCCGGTTGCAGGGTACGCACCTGCGCAAGCTGCCCTATTCTTCCTACGATTTTGACCATGGCGGTTGGTCTTCCCTAGTCGATAAGCCGAAAAAATTTGGCTGCTTTGACTTGCTACACATCACTGAGCAGGCTCCCGATCCCAACAATCGCATTACTTTATCCGATGATTTGGATCCCTTTGGTTATCGTCAAATGACAATTCACTGGCGCTATAACGACATCGATCGCCGCAGTGCTAGACGGGCCATGGATATTTTTGCCCAGGAGTTTGATCAGGCCGGGCTGGGTACTCTGCGGTTTGAGCTAGACCACGGCAACCCAGTCCTTTGGACGCCCAGTATTCACCACCCGATGGGCACTACGCGCATGCACAGTGACCCGGCCCAGGGGGTTGTTGATGCAAACTGTCGGGTCCACGGGGTGTCAAACCTCTACATTGCCAGTAGTTCGGTGTTCCCGACCGGGGGCTATGCAAACCCGACTCTAACGATTTTGGCCTTGGCCCTGCGGGTGGCAGACCAAGTCAAAGGCGGCATGACGGCCGCCGCTCTCAACCTAGGCGATCCCGCCAACGGCGTTATCCCAGGCGTTGCTGTGGAGTGATCAAGCCCTGTCCGCTAGGGCTGTGCTCTGGCGGACGGGACTCGAGAGGCGATCGCTGCGCAGACTGTTACTGCTGGGTAGAAGTTTAGCCACCATTCCAGCTCTCCTGGCTCCCTCTCTCCCCTGTCCCCCTGCTATTGGCAATAGTCACCCAACTGACGCCTCTAGCTCCCTGAGCACCGCATTAAAGCTGGGACGGCTCAGCACATGGGGCTGCATACAGGCCTGCTGAAGCTGGCGCAGTCGGGCAAGCTGGTCGGCGGGGACAGGGCAGCGATCGCAGAGATCCTCTAAAAGGCAGCCAAAGGCCCGCACCTCGATCCGTTCTAGGGCTGGGGCAATGGTTGCTTCGGAGCGATCGTAGAAACTCGCTGCCCCAAAGTCGCTGAGTCGTCCATCGCCCTCAGGGTTCATCAGGGTGTTGTGGGGGTAGAGGTCACCGTGCAGAATGCCGCGATCGTGTAGGTGGGCGGCGGCGGCGGCTACCCCAGTGGCAAGGCGAAGAACAGTATCTAGGGCAAATTCGGCATTGATGGGGTAGGTGTCGCGGGTGCAACTCTCGAGGCTGGGGGGGCCACCCATGACCGAGTAGCTGGGGGGGATGAGCGGTAGCAGGAGGCCGTTCTTCTGCTCAGGGTGGCCCACTATCTGCCCCAGGGGGCCAATCAGATGGGGATGAGAACCTGCCGCCATGCAGGCCTGCATTTCCTCTTCCGGTAGGCCATCGCTGGTGATGGCACCCTTGAAGAGCTTGACGGCTACGTCGATTTTGCTCTGGCCCTGGTGCCACACCCCGCGGGAAATAATCCCCGAGGCCCCCTGACCGAGCACCTCTGCTACGGTGAGGTCGCTCCAGGGTATCTGCGGTAGCGGGGCTAGTACTGGAGCGGTCTGGCAGAATGGGTTGCCGGCGTAGGCGAGCCAGCTCAGGCGAGGCAGGGTCAAGAGCCAGGTGGGGAGCCGATCGAGTTGGTTGGCGGCAATCCGGATGAGTTCTAGCCTGTGGCAGGCCGCGAGGCTAGCAGGCAGGGTTCGCAGCTGGTTGCCCGCCAGCATGAGTTTCTGCAAAGCTGTCAGCTGGCCTAGGGAGTCTGGCAGAGTGGTTAGCTGGTTGTCGGTCAAAATCAGCCAGCGGGTGGCAGGGGGTAGGGCGGTGGCGGATAGGGTGGCGATTTGATTGGCCTTAAACCCAATCATGGAAAGCTTGGGGCACTGGCTCAGTACCTCAGGCACATGGGCAAAGGCGTTGTTGTTAAAAAATGCAATGCGCAGGTTGCGGAGCTTTGCAAAGCTATCGGGGAGGTTGGTGAGGGCGTTGTTGGAGAGGTCGAGGATTTCCAGGCTGTCCGCCAGATCCAGAATCTCCTCCGGAAAGGTGGTGAGACCGGCCGATAGGGTGAGCCGCCCCTGGCTGACCAGCTGATGCGATCGCAGCCGTTCTAAGGTTTTCGCTGCGGTCGTTTTCATCGCTTTCCCCCTGTGTCATTGCTGTTGTGTCTAAACCATCCTGGGAGAAATCTATCTCGAGGACAGCGACTTCATGCTAGCGGCTGGGGGGCAGCGAAATTTGCCCCTCTGACGTAGATTCGGTGGGGGATTTTAAGAATTCTGTAAGGCTGGGGGGTCGGTCGTAGCGCCGGAGGGGGCCCCGGAGGTCTCTTTCTCCCGGTCGAGCCGTCGCTTGCGGGCATAGAGCTGAATCGTGGCGGCCATGAACACCACTAGCCCTGCCACCAGCCAAGTGGTCGCTCCTGTAGGAAAGTTGTTCTTGAAGATGACCAGCATCACAATGACCACCAGCAGCAGGGTGGGCGCCTCGTTAAGGGCGCGCAGCCGCTGACTAGACCACTTACAATCGCCCCGGTGCAGCTGCCGCATCAACCGTCCACAATAATGGTGGTAGGCGAGCAGCACCGCTACAAGGCCTAGCTTGATGTGCATCCAGCCGTCTTTGAGGTAATCGGGCATTTGCACCAGCAGCCCGATCGCCATGGCCACCGTAACTATCATGCCTGGGGTGGTAATGATGCCGTAGAGACGCTTTTCCATCAGCTCGTACTGGCGCTTAAGAATGCCCCGGGCGGGTTCTGGTTCAGCCTCGGCCTCAACGTGGTAAATGAAGAGGCGCACCAGGTAAAACAACCCGGCAAACCACACCACGACGCCGACGATGTGAAATGCTTTGAACCAGTAATAGGCCATAGTTATCCCTTCAGCTAGCCAGAGCGCTGGTCTGGCCAGATGTTGCAAACCGTTAAGTACGCTTTTTATTGTTATGCAAGGGTTTGCCCTTGAGAAGGTGAACGCGACGGTTCTTAACGTTTAGTCGAGCCTCATCCCACCCGAGGGCTGAGCGGAGCCGAAGCCCAATCCCCAGCCCAGCCGCTGTATCGCATTGCCTCCAGAGGTGTCGCTGCAAAGCAGCGGGGCTGGGAGCTTAAGCGACTTCTGGAAAATAGTTTCCCCAAGGGTGGGCACTGCCCACCCTACAGTGGCTAGAGTCCGTGGATTAAAGCTGGTATTTTCTTTCCTAGAAATCCCCTTAGTCCAAATTGTGCCCGGTTAGCTCTACAAAGATGTCTTCCAGGTTGGAGGGCCGGGTCATCATGCCGGTTTTGTCGGGTTGCTGGTCGAGGTGGGCATTGGCGGCCTCTAGGGTGGGGAAGAAGGTATAGTCCCAGCGATCGCCCCGCTGGGTCATCACAATGCCTTCGCCGTGGCGCTGGCGAAACTGATCGAGGGTGCCCAGCTCAATCAGCTTGCCCTGGTCGAGGATGCCGATGCGATCGCACAGGTACTCTACTTCTTCCATGTAGTGGGTGGTTAGCAGCATGGTCATGCCCTGCTGGTTGAGGCCGCGAATGATTTCCCATAGACGGCGACGGGCTTGAGGATCGAGGCCCACCGTGGGCTCATCGAGGAAGAGAATTTTGGGATTGTGGAGCAGGGCGCGGGCAATCTGTAGCCGCCGCTTCATGCCGCCGGAGAGGGTTTTGACTTTGTCATCACGGCGATCGGCCAGTTCCACGTAGTCTAGCCAGGTGTTGATGGTATTGCGCCGCTGGGGATTGGGGATGTGGTGCATGCGCCCGTGGAATTCCATGTTTTCCCACACGGTCATATCGCCGTCAACACTGGTTTGCTGCAGCACCACGCCGATCTGACGACGCACATCGAGCTGTTGACGGTTGACGTCGTAACCGGCGACCACCACGTGGCCATCGCTGGGTCGGGTGAGGGTGGTAGCCATGCGAATGGTGGTGGATTTACCCGCGCCGTTGGGACCTAGCAGACCAAAGACCTCCCCAGCCTCAATGTTGAGGGATAGGTCGTCGACTACAGAAACCCCGTTGTAGACTTTGTGAACATTTTGCAGACAAACCGCAGCGGACATGGCAGGTGATGGGCTCCAACGCTAAAGTCATCGCGACCGGGTTTGGGAATGGTTGGCCTAGCCTTGGCCCTGGGTCGTCTGTAACTTATTGTTAATAGTTCTACGGTATCACTCATCCACGGTTGGTTAGCTGTGCGCGCTCGAATTGATCACGGTATTCTTTACCTCCATCAAAAGGATGTGCCGCCCTACAAGAAGTCGGGCTCGGTGGTGCGCAACAGCTATTTTTGGGCGCTGCGATCGATCGCCGACCGGGCGGGCTTTAACCACGATTGGGAGTTTGCCGATGTGGTGTGGCCGGCCCTGGGGCGCATGCTGATGTCATTTACGGAGTCGGGCTACCTGGGCTATCGAGAGACGGTGCTGGAGTTTACCGATGATGTGGCGATTCCCGATGCGCTGCGCCCCGCCAGCACCTGGATCGCCGCCGATGAATACGACGACGAACCGTAGGGGCGCAAGGCTTGCGCCCGATGCAAAATCTATGGCTGTGATAACGGGAATGGGACGAGTATAAGTCTAGGGCTTTGTGGATGCATTACCGCTATCGCCTTGCTTTTGCTCCTATTGGCTGCTGTAGACGTAGGTGACCGCATTAAAGCCAGATCTGTCGCTGGGGGCGTTTCGATTGCCCCCAGACCCCCTCGACCAGGGCCGTACCGCCGCCCTGGACCCAGCGGAAAGGGATGACTTGGCATCGGTTTCAACCTCTATTTTGCAAATGGGTCTGTACGCGACATTCAATTCCGCATTTTCAATCTCTGATGCATATGCTCTCCCCACCCACTCACTCATCCACCCACTCCAACGACTCCCGATACCGAGTCAGCAGCGGCTGAAGGAAGTCATACCCATCTACACCGATGACGGCGAGGAACTGGCGGCGGTGGTCGGCGATGATGCCTTGGAAGGTATCGGGGCCAAGCTGGCCGGAGAGAATGCTGAGCAGGGCGGCGGGCTGTCGCCATTCGGGGGAGTCGATCTGGTAGAGCAGGTACATGCCCAGGCAGCCGGTTAGGACGGCCTGTTCGAGGTTGCCATCGCCCTGGTGGGCCGCCGCCAAATTGGCGAAGTTGGAGGCCATGAGAAAGCGATCGCCGATCGCCTGGGCAACCTGGAGGCCCTGCTGGAGTGAATTGATCGCTGCTTTATACTGACCAAGCTTGAGCTGGGCGATGCCGAGGCTGTTGGCGCAGAGGGCCTGGCTGGGGCGATCGCCCACCTGTTCCGATAGGGCTAGCCCCTGTTCGAGGTAGCTCAGGACAGTTTCGTACTGCTCGGCTTCTAGCAGCTGCGATTGGCCCTGGGTGACCTGGCTGTAGCCAAGGTTAGCGAGGGCGTTGGCCTGGCCGATGCGATCGCCGCTCTGGCGGGCCAAAATCAGCGCTCGTTGACTGTGACCCTGGGCCACCTCAAACTCCTGCTGGGCGACGCAGGTGCGGCTGAGGTGGTTGAGGCTAGCGATTTCACAGGGCACATCCTGGGCCTCGCGGGCGGCCTCTAGGGCCTGCTGGTGAAAGCGCTGGGCCTGGCGATAGTTGCCTAGGGCCCGCTGGGAGTAGCCCAGCAGCGTTAGGATGCGGGCCTTGACGGCCGTATTGGGCACCTCTTGGAGGGGTTGGTCTAAGTAGTCGAGCAGGGCTTGCAGGGGCTCGCCGGAGAGAGCGGTAAATAGGCCCCCGTAGAGCGGGAAGTAGCTCTGGTTAGCAAACTGTCGCAGTCCCTGCAGGGCCAGCTGAAACGAGCCCATTGCCAGGCTGCTCTGCCCCTGCTGGCTGAGGCGGTTAGAAATTTGGCCCCAAACGACGGCAAAGGTGAGGAATGTGGCAATGGAAAGCCGCCTGCCGGACTGGGGATCGTAGGGCTGGTGATCGAACCAGTTCACTAGCGCCAGCTGCAGGCGCTGGAGAACCACTCCCCAGGCCACCCAGTCGACCACCGCCAGCGGGGCCGTAACGCCAGCGGCGGTCACCGTTTGGTGCTGGGCTAGGTCGTCAAACAGACGCCTGAGGGACGGCTGGCTGACCACCTTGCTCCAGTGCTGCCAGGGGCCGGAGCGATCGCCGGGCTGGCTAAACCCGAGTTGCGGACCCTGGGCGTAGATCCAGCTGACCACCTCACTCTCTAGCTGTTGCCAGGCGGCCAACCCCCGATCTAGCCCCTCGGCTAGGGTCGCCAGGGCTGGCTCGGCCTCAGTCGCAGGGGCAGCATCGGGCGGTACGGGGGCCTGTTTTAGGGCCTGGGACAGCTGGCCCAGCTGTTCTCTGGACAGGGGTTGGTCGCGGTTAGGGTCGAGGCCTGCGAGGAGCTGAGACAACCGTTCTGCGGGGGGAGCATGCAGAATCTCAGCTTCTACCCCGGTGAGCATGGCGGTGGCTTGGTTGTCGGCCTGCCAGCGCTGCCACTCGCCCTGAATGGTGAGCAAAGCCCGGTGTTTGCGCACAGCTTTGGCGTGCTTAAACTCGTCGTCGCCAGGATTAAGGTCGGGCTCTAGGGCGGCCAGGGTAGAGGCCAAGGCCCGCTCAAACAGTTCGCCACCCCCTGGCTCTATGCCCGCTTGCAGCATGCGATAGACCTGCTGCTTTGACTGAATTTTGCCCTTCAGGGTAGCGGCAACAATGTCGTCGATCAGGGCTTGGTAAGGCTGGGCCATGGTTTACAGGTTTTAATCAGGGGCTCTGGTTTCAATCAGGGGTTCTGCAGGGGTGAACAACCATTCAAATCAGACACCTCATCAGTTTAGTAGCTCTCACCCTCAATGCCTTCTCCAACCAGCGGGGACTGACTCTCAGGGCTAGACCACTCCCAGTGGGATAGGCTGGGGAGGACGTATTTAATCCCTTCATACATGGGCGGGGTTCCGTGGAGTAACACCCATGCCGGGGTCCATCGGGTGCTGGGCATCCGGCCTTTGCTGCCGGTGGGGGCGCGGGTGCTGGTGGCCATATCCGGCGGACAGGATTCGGTGTGTTTGCTGAAGCTGCTGGTCGATCTGCGGCCCAAGTGGGGTTGGCACCTGCAGGCGGTGCACTGTGACCATGGCTGGCGGGCCGACTCCACCGCCAATGCTGCTTTTGTTGGGGCGCTCTGCGCCGAGTGGGAGGTGCCCTATCAGGTGGTCATGGCCGATGGCGACTACTCTACCGAAGCGGCGGCCCGTCAGTGGCGCTACGGAGTATTCGAGGCTGTCGCTCTGCGGCAAAACTGCACCCGAGTAGCGACGGGGCACACCGCCAGCGATCGCGCCGAGACCCTGCTCTACAATCTGCTGCGGGGCAGCGGCACTGATGGCCTGCAGGCCCTGGCCTGGCAGCGTCCCCTAACGCCAGACAGCGACATAACCGTGGTGCGCCCCCTGCTGACCCTGACCCGCCAACAGACCGGGGAGTTTTGCCGCCAGTTCGATCTATCCCTTTGGGAGGACAGCACCAACTCGGACCTGGGCTACGCCCGCAACCGCATTCGCCTGGAGCTGTTGCCCTACCTGCAAACGCACTTTAACCCCGGGGTGGAAACGACCCTGGCCAATACCGCCGAGTTGCTGACGGCTGAGGTCGAGCTGCTGGAGACGATGGCGCAGGAGCTGTACAGCGAGGTCGTGCGGCCTGCCACGGCTGAGGAACCGTGGGGAGTAGCGCGATCGCGTCTCACCGCCGCCCCCCTGGCCCTACAGCGCCGGGTGCTGCGCCGAGTCCTCCAACAGGTTGCCACCGCCCAGGTCAGCTTTGACCATGTGGAGAAGCTTTTGGCCCTCCTCACGGCCCCCAACGGCAGCCAGAGCGATCCCTTTCCGGGAGGGCTAACGGCGATCGTGTCAGGGGAGTGGGTCGTGCTGGGGCGGGGCGTAGGGATGAGTCGGTAATCCCCAAGCCTGCCTGGGTCTCCCCTCTAGGGGCATTGGTTTGGGGACAATTCTGGAAACGAAAATACCCGAGAATTTTGATTCCTCTCAAGGGCGCAGGCCCTGCGCCCCTACATGGGGGTATCTTCTTTCTCGGAAATCACCTGGCAGGGGGGGGATGTGGTTTGGGGATGGGGCGATCGCCGCCCCCTGAGCGGAGTCGAAGGGGAGCGGGAGGGGTTCTAGAATAGAGAGATAACGATAGAGGCCCCAGACCATGGCTTTTCCTCCGGCGGTGCGCTACCGCATGGCGCGCCTCAAGGCCCTTAGTC
>JBGSNT010000296.1:0-16654 GCA_041739575.1 Nodosilinea sp.
AGACCTCAGCTGCGGGAACAGCTAAGGCCTTTCGCTCAAAACTCCACTGCGGGAAGCAATGGCAACACCCAAGAAAATGCTTTGGCGAGCAGCTTGAGGGTTGTCGATAGAGTTATGCGTTCATTCTAGGTTGCTAGATCGAATTCATCAAGGGCTGCTGTGCTCTTGACGGGTTTAATGCTGGTTTACGGCTGTAAGCGAGTGGTTTTTGTGTGCCTGTGTATAGGCATTGCTTGGGAATATCAGAGCGATGGCTTAAATTATCTAGCGATCGCTATAGGTCGGGTGATGTTTAGACGCCACCCTACTTAGTGGTGCTGCCCTACGGCCAAAACTGGGGATATTCTTTCAAGAAATTATCTAACAAAGATCTGGGCTACCTAGGCTCTGAATGACGCAGATTTGCTCCCGCGCACTGACGTTGCGCTCTGGGACTATCAATCAGCGTGAAAACCTTACAAACCCGGTTTACTTGTGTAGAAGAGCAGGATAATGGCTTTCTGAGCCTGTGGCCTCACCGATTTGACTATATTTGGGCAGAACAGACTGGCTCTAACGAGAAACCAGCCTGGCAGACTGAGTCGCGCCACCCCCTCAGCGATCGCCTGATTTTGCAGGGGGGGTTACTCTATGGGGTGCGTTTTGGCCGCACTACGAAGTATGTGCTCATAGATATTGACAGGGGAAGTCGATACCACCCCGCCGCTGACCCCCAGGCGCTGCGCCGCATTCAGGATGCGCTGGAGCCCCTGGGGTTGCCGTCGTGCATTATGCTGACATCGAGCTATAGCGGTGGGCTGCACCTCTACTTTCCGTTTGATCAACCGCAGGTGAGTTGGGAAATTGCTCTGGGGGTAACTACTCTGCTGCACAATGCCGGGTTCAAGTGTGCGCCGGGCCAGCTTGAGGTGTTTCCAAACCCGAGGAAGTTCTCTGTGTCAGGCACTGGTGAGGTTTCTCTCTACGCGGCTCACCGGCTACCGCTGCAGGCGGGGTCTTATATTCTCAACAGCGATCTTGAACCGGTTTACAGTTCGCAAGAGCGGTTTGCGCAACTGTGGCATCACACAAGTGGCCACAATACGATTGATGGTCAGCTGCTTAAACAAACTCTGAAGAGTGCCCGGCGGCAAGAATATCGGGTTACTACCAAGGCTGAAAAGTTTCTCAATGACCTCAATGCCGAGATTGAGCCTGGGTGGACTGGGCCGGGGCTGACGAATCGCCTGCTGGGCAGAATTGCGATGCGGAGTTATGTGTTTGGCCATGTGCTCTACACTCAGGCACCGCTGGCGGGGGAGGCGCTGGTGACAGATATCGTTCGGGTGGCGCTAGAACTGCCGGGGTTTTATGAGTGGAGTAACCATGTCCACGAAATTGAGGAGAAGGCAAAGGACTGGGCTAGAGCGGTTGAGCAGAGCCACTATTATCCCTACGGCGTGAACAGAGCCCCTAAAGCGCCTGCTACGGTTGGGCTCTCAACCTATAACGAGGAGAAAGCAAAACAGGCCCGAGAGAAGATTCGACTAGCGATCGCTACTCTGCTCGACGAAGGCCAGCTCCCCATTATGGTGAAGGAGCGGTTCACCATGTTGACCAAGCGGTTTGCGATTGGTGGGCCGACGCTCTATAAGAACAAAGACCTATGGCACCCAAATCACCTGCGTGGAGATGACCCTGGGGAAAACCCCCCAGACCCCCCGGTAGATTTAGAGATGACTGCGGGGCAAGAGCGCTTTGGGGCGCTCAGCCCCGCAAGTCACCCAAGCTTATTGGTAGAGGCGGTGTGTAACTCATTGTCAGATAAGGGCTGTGGCGTTTGTGATGGGGCCGATGGACAGCTTGAGGTGTGTAACGCGGAGGCAGTGCAGCTTTCGCTGGTTCAGATCAGGGAGGCGATCGCGGCGGCCCAGGAGAAGCGGCGGCAGCAGCAGGCCGAGGCAGAGGCTGCCCAGCGGCAGATGAAGCAGCAGGCTGCTCAGCAGGCGATGATTGACCGCATGAGGGGATATTTGGCTTCTGAGGACCCTATTTTGATGGGTGAGGCGTTGAGGTGGCTGCGATCGCACCCAGAGTACCGAGAGCTTTTGCTGTAGGGGCGATCAGAGCATAATCATGCTTTTAGGCTACTTTGACTTTGCAGGCTAACGCCTGAGTGACTTGTTGGGCGTCAGCTGCACTCACCTTGCAGCCAGGAAAGAGAAAGGCCGAAATGACGGGGCCTTATCCACAAGACCATTCACGGTAAAAATGAGTGAGCCGAGCAAATACGCTCCAACGACGATATTCAGCCCAGGCACTGCAAGAGCCGCGAAAGTTGCACCATACTTTGCAGCCTTGAGGCCCAGTGTCTTAAATGAGAGGGCCTTAAATTCTTCAAAGGAAATATGCCCCGAGCAATACCGCCGCCATAGTTCAAAGACGATAATTCCAGCGGAGGCAGCAACGAGCGGCGGAAAGTAGTTCCATAGCGTCTCGTCTGCCCCGTCTCCGAGTTCAATCATACGATCAACCAAATCCTCAACGCGCATCGTTAGATCTTCATTGCTCTGGCCCGATGAAGGGAGACCCATCCGTTCTGAAAGCTCCTCAGTAACAAAAATCTCTGTGTCGGGATTCGAGTCGACCCAATCGCTGATTGCGCTTATGTCATCGGTAGCCTTTAGTTGGACTTCCCATGCATCCCCGGTCCTTTGATCTAGCAGTTGTACGTCTACTGTCCGGTGATTTGTGTCCGGAAATAGCGCCGCGACAACAGAGTCCCCGTCTTCGTTTTCAAGCCGCTGGAACTCCATCTCATGAAGAATTCCCTTGACGTTATTGACCAAGCCGCCAATTTGGGTTTCATCATATGAAGCCAGCCGTTCAGCAGTCTCTGAGATAGATAAATTCCATTCCGCAGAAGACCGGCGAAGGGCAGCTAAAACAGCATAGTCCTCTTCGAGTAGTGTTGACTCCGGAGTAAAGGCAATTTTACCGAGGGTTGCCAGGATCGCCGCTTCGGCAAACCGCCTAGAAATATAAGCTTGCTTGATCATAAATCGTCCTTCTTGGACATCACTTCAGCTTTGGCGCTCTTAGCTTGCTCCTTTCCTTCCTCACGAAATTTTGACCACATGTTCCTCAGATCAGCGTTGCTAACGGTCTGGCCCTTGGATTTCTTTTCAAGGTAGTAGTCCATGATGCGTCCGATGGCATAGGTAAGGCCGTATACCAGAGGAATCGTCGTGAATCCCGCAAGAAACGGAAGGCCAACCTTATACAAACCGAGCGCCACCTGCTGTGCGGCCATTCCCAACCCGACGATGCCAGCAATTTCTTTCAAAAGGTTGGTAGCTTCTGCATCCGATAGGGGCATTCCTCGAATGGCACTGAGCCTCACACCCATGTACGCCTGAATCGGCGTTAGTACGAAGATGTCCGCGAACGGAATAGGCTGTACCGCGACCGCAGCACAAGTGACGGAAAAGATGTGAATGATTTGAGACCGCTTCTGATCATCGGAAAGATCGGTTCGATTTTCGATGCTGGTGATTTCAGACTCGATCTTCTTTTTTGCGGCGTCAATGATATTCATTCGTGCTCCTAAGCTTGTACCGAACAGATGTTGTCGGAGGGGTTTTAAGACACGTCCTAATACATCTACAGGGATGATTAGGTGGAAATACATCAACCTAATCTCTCCATATGGGTAATTAGGTGGAAAAAGTTCAGTATAACCAGCCTCTCAGCTCTAGCCGCGATCGCACCCATTATCTTCACGCTTCCAACAACCAAGCCCCGCTTCAGGTCTAACGACGCGATCGCTCCACCCACTACGGCACCAATACCAACTGCTGCAAAATCTCCTCAACCCTACGCCGCTGGTCACCCGCAACATCCATCGCGCCTGGCGCACCATGCACCCGCCGACTCTCCTCCAGCGCCAGAGTGCGCGCCCAAACCAGTTCCTCAGGCGTCGGGTCTGCCGTCTTGAGATACTTAATGAAAAACCCAGCCGCCCCTGGGCTCTGGTTAAACGCATCGAGCCACACCACCATACAAGCCCTCGAACAATCGCCCCCCCACTTTGCCCGCGACTGCGCCCGATACTCCCTCTCAGCCGCCCGCAGTCGCGCCAGCTGCTTCTGATCCGCAGCTTGGGGATTGGCTGCGCCGTGCTGATAGCTAAAAAATCCCTGGTTGCGCCTTCGGTTGCCCGGGTCAGTGTGGCTAGCGTAGTTGTCGTTGGGTGTACCATCTGGCTCGCAGGTGCCCTCAGCGCGGCAGATAGTGCGCTTGAGCAGCTCGTCAGAGATGCTCTGATCGCTCCTCGTGGCCCTGGCCCCGCGTGGGCCAAACAGATTTCTGCTCACCCAACCGCTAAAACGCCCCCAGGGGCCAACCGGGCGGGGCAGATAGCGCAGCGATGGGTCATCGTCAGTAAAAGCTCGGTATAGCCGCGTGGCATCTTTCAAACTCTCCTTAGGCGCTACCCCGGTCATGTGCCATTGCAGATACCCCCGCTGGGGTTCTTCTAGACTGTCGTCTTGGTACTGCTCAAAGTGCAGGTGCGGCCCGGTGCTAGAGCCACTGTTGCCCGTCTGGGCGATCGCCACCCGCTGCCCCATGTGCCGCCCTTCGGCGCACTTGCTCAAGTGCAGCGAGCGAAATTTCATCCCTGGAAAGGCGGTGGTCGTAAACTCTGCGTAGAGGCCGGTGCCGCTTTTAGCGGCGGCACTGCCTTTGCACAGTACAGTGGTCACATCGGTGAGCCGAGCGTTAATGGCATAGACATTGGTGCCGATAGGGGTACTCAGGTCGGCCCCGGCATGGAACTTGTATTCCCCCGTGATTGGGTGCCGTCGCATCCCATAGTTGGAGGTGATTGGGAAATTGGCGATCGCCCCCGGCTGCTTCACCGGCTGGTAGAAATCGTCGGCATAAAACCCAGCTACCGCCTCGACCACCGCCTCAGAGCGAGACACGTAGGCCGTGTAGCGCTCGTTCACCGCGGCATCGACCATGACGAAGACGCACCAGCCGATGCCGAACAGCAAAACCATTTTGAGCAGGTAATGCTTGAGCAGAACGGCGGTGCCAATGACGTAGCGCCACTCGGGGGAAAGCTCTTGCCAGTGGGGCCGACCTTCTGCTGCGGGGCTGGAGGCCGTCTTAACTGGGAGCTGGTAGTAGCTGGTTGGGGCTGGATAGGTGGTGGGGTAGGGCTGAGCCGACGGCCCGCCCCTGGTGGCGCGATCCCGATGGGCTGACTTCATGGTTGCCCTCCCCTACCGAGCCAAGCCCGATGCTCCGATCGTGCCATCGTCATTCACCCTGATTTCTAGCGACAGTCCGCTGTCGGTCACCCAGCGGTAAACGTTGTTTGCCATCACGCAGGTCGGTGGCCCCAGGCGCTCTAGCGCGATCGTGTCCTGTTCGCCCACCAGCTCTTGCCGTAGAGCCATGAGCTCGGCGCTAATGACCGATGGCGCTGGGGGAGCCGCAATGCAGTTAGCCAGCCGTGAGTCTCCCAACTCAAGGGCCTGCGCCCTCCGCCACCCGGCAGGAAATTTGCGGGCAGACCAGCTCCGCACTTCAAAGACGGGGTTGTAGAACGTCCCCCGCCCGGGGCGCTTTAGGTCGAGGTATGTGGCGGTACCGACGAGGCAGGCGGTAATCAGCAGCCGCTTAATCGTCAGCGATCGCCACAGCCTGAGCATTAGTCGCTCACCTTGACGACGCGATTGCGCTGGACGGGGGCCAGGGGCTCACCTAGGCTTTCGGTACCCAGCATCACGTTGTGGCCAGAGCCAGCCAGCCCTTGAACAGGGCCAGTCAAGGCGTGGGCCAGGTTGGTGCCCACCACCGTGGGTTGCCACAGGCTGCCGGTAGCGGTAACGGTGTCGCCGCGCAGCATATTGAGCGTAAAAGACACCCCAAAGAGCGTCAGCCAAATGCAGGCAAGCCCACCTAGAGGCGTTGCCACCGGGTGATGCCGAAAGGCCGACAAAAATGCCCGGTAGATCATAAAAATCGACCAGCGATCGGCTCGGGGCATAATCACATAGACAGGGTTTGGCCCCTGCCTGGCGTCGTAGTGCCCTCCATCGCCAATGGCAGACATAGGGTTGCTGCGCGGTGGGCCAACGACAATGTTGGTGCCCCCATGTCCCATGGGGTGGGTTTGAATCGTTTCCCAGTGAGCATCGATCACCCCTGGGTCTTGTCTGGCGAGGGAATTGCCACTGGTGCTTCTGCGAGCCATAATTTCATCCTTTTTCTTGTGTCATGATCTGAGCTCTGGGTCCAACTCAGTACTGTCTGGCATAGAGTTGCCCACCGTCGCGCAGGCGTCTCGCCTGCAGCAAGCCAGAGGCTTACGCTCGGGTGCTGTGGTGGAAAACTTTAGTGAGTTGAATAAAACCCCGATCGGCATCAGCTAGTGTCGTCAGAAAATTCGGCTTTAATGATGGCCTTAATTCTTTCTAGAATGGCGCGACCTTCCTGATATTTTCCGCCCTTGTACCCGAGCACGGTTTTGATGATGTCAGAGTCAGATACCTCCTGGGCGATTGCCCTCGTTACGGCCAGAATCTGCCTTAGATCGGGGGTCTTTGGGGCAGATTCTAACGGCGTAACATCTGCAACGAAACCCCGGCTATCCCCTTGCTGGTAAGGTGTTGAGCGATAACTGACCTCCGTTGCCAGTGGCAAACTCCGTTGGGGCACTTCGTATCCTACCAACGGTAGCCATTCGTCTATGGCCGAGTGATAAAAGATGGCCTTTTTAGGCGACAGCGAGTACTCAAATAGATCGGGATTTTCGATATCGGGGAGTGATTTGTAGGATGCCTGAAGCGACTCCAGGTGCAACCCACTGGTGGGGGTCTGAAGCGTGAACAAATCGAGCATTGATCGATTTCCGGTACCCACGCCGATATCCTGAATTTGCCCCGACTGGGTCAGTAGCCACAGCACCCTACCAGCGGTCTCCCCCGACGACAGTTCAACCAGAATTTGAGTCTCCATCACCTCCTTAAACCACGACTTGAAAACCTTCTTGAGCATGGCCAGCTCATCGATGATCAAAATTTTGGGCCGATGGGCTGGCGCTGTCTGATACTTGCGCATGAACTGGAGCATCTGGTCGCCCATCTCGGCGATCGCCTCATCATCCCCAACCAACTCCTCGGCCATAAAGCCCAAGCGATGATCGCAGTCAGCCCAGTAGGATTGCTCGTCTGGGTGGTACTTGGGCTGAATCAGCCAGACCTCTGCGTCGTGCCACTCCTGCGCCAATCGGTAGGCATGGCAGATGGTCAAGCTTTTGCCCACGCGGGTAATTGCCGCTCCCAGGGTCGGTTTCATCCGCCTAGCCATGACCGCCGCCAAGTTGCCCACGACGGGGCCTCTGGGTTCACCCGGTAGGGGAACGATGCCATTCCATCCAGAGGGTTGCGGATCTTGGCTCGCCAGGGGAATGGTAACGGGCACCGGGCCCGCCGACCCCCTTGCTGCCCATGCGCCTCCGGCGGCCAGCGCCAGCAGCGAGAACACGACCGTTAGAGGCATGTAGGGGTTGACCTTGGTGTAGGCGACTCTGTCGCCATTGGCAAAATGACTCAAATCTTCTGGAGTCAAGGTGCTGGTCGGTCGTTGCACCCCGCACAATAGCGCCAGCAGCGCAAAGGCGATCGCGCCCCCCAGTAGCCCATGGTCGGTCATGGCCTTGGCGTTTAGACCCTGAGGGCTAGGGCTGTTGTTGCTTAAGGAGCTCATTGGCCTGTACCTCTGCATTCAGTAAGTTCATGCGACGGTGGTAGTCCACCGTATTGAGCATGGATAGGCGACCCAAGTTGGCTGAGGGTTCAGTGGGCAGGGCATTGCTCTCCCGCGCTGCTTCAACGGCGTTGAAGCGGAAAACGGCAGCCTGCATGGCCTGCCAGTCTCGGTGTTGGTAGGCGTGCTCAACTGCTGCGGCAGCATCGGATTGGTATCGACCATAGGCACAGTCCAAAGTTTGGCCAAAGCAGGGGTCAGCAGCTTTCTGAATCGCCTTCTCCGCCTCGCTGCGGTAGCGATGGGCCTCTTGGCTCAAAACAGAAGCCTCGAACTCCTCAAGCACGCGCAAGCTGTCTTGGTGAGTCGAGGTCAGCCCGCCCTGGGCGGCCTCCAGTACACGGGCATAGTCGGCGGGGGTCTCTTGGATTTGGTATTCACCCTGATCGCCCGCCCGCCTGGCCTGAGATGCCGCGAACAATACGGCTGCCAGCACCACTAGCGCGAGGCCACTAAACCCCAGCAACCGGACGTTTTTGTACCAGGGGCCAGCGACAAGCTGCACCCCGTCGTGATATTCAATCGCCTTACCGGCGGGGGCTACGGCCTCTCGTCTGTATTGGTAGGGCACAGCCGGGGGCTGTCGCGGGGCGCTGTCGCCGCCAGCATTCCAGTCGGGTTCAGGGCCTCCGTGCCCAGGAATAGGGGTTTGCACCATGATGGTTCTCCGGATTGGTTGATTTGAGGGGACAGGCTCTCCGTCGAGTTGGTCAGGTTGTGGGTTCAAGGCAGGCTGCCTTGGTGCTTAGGGTTGCTACTCGGCTTCAGGTGAAGTCAAGTGGGGGCTTTGCCTGTTCATCAAGTTGCGCCCCTGGACTCGCTGGGGCCACAATTTTTGAGTAAGCCATTGTCAGGGCGACGGCCAGTTGCGCCTGATCGAGCTGGGGAATAATTTCATAACCGCCAGTGAGCTTGATGCCGTGGGTGAGGTTCAGGACAGCCTCGCCCAATTGGTCGATCGCGCATAGGAAGAAAGGGCTTTCACTGCCTGAATCATCAAAGGCTTGGCTCAGTTGACCCAGTAGTTCAGCCAGCAGATCGCGGATGATTTCCATTTCTGAGGCCCCGATCTGGGGGGTGGGTAAGGGTTCAAGTAGTGTGGTTTGCTTCACTGGGGATATACCTGCTGCGGAACAACGATGGGTCGCTGTAGGGGGATGACCATCAGCCCAGCCCCGAACAGCATTAAGGCGATAGCGGTGACGTAGAACCACCCGGGGACTTTCCCGGCGTTTCGGGCTGTACCGGAGAGATGGTTTGGGCGCGAACGGCTTGCCGAGCACCCACAAAACCGGCTTGGAAGGCATACTCCACGGCGGCACCCGCCTGGGCACCCGCCGCTGCGGCCTGCTGCTTCATCAGGCTCAGCCAAGCCGCGTCCTGCTGGCCAAATGCGCCCCAGTCGCCCCTAACTGTGGCGTTGGTGTCGCCCAGGGCCAGGTTTGCCCCCCCAGATAAATCCTGAGTTTGGGCTAGCGCCATACCGAGGGCTGCATCCAAGTCGGTTACTGCGCCGGGGGGATGAATCTCAGGCGGCGATGCGCCAATCTGCTCCCGTTGAGCCTGGGCCATGTGCTCAAACTCCGCCTGGAGAATGGGAATCCAGGCATCAAATGCGATCGCTGGGGTTGTGCGGGTAATGGTGCCGGTGCGCACGGGTTCGTCGCCCTGAAGCTCAAACACGGGCCACTTGCGGGCGCAGTGGGCCTCATAGGATGCCAAGGCCACGATCGCAGCCTGACTAGGCTTGCCCGCGACATTAAAGGCGATTGCCCAACGCTGCCAGGATGTTCCCTCAAGAGCGTCTTGGGTCTGGGACAAAATGCCCCGCATGTGCCGTGCCGTCAGGGCGAAAACTTGCATGCCCTTGCCATCCCCAGCAATTTCGGAAATGGGCAGGTTAACCAGGTGGCCGACCATCGCTGGATACATCTCAAGCAGGGTTGCAGCCCCAATCACAGGGGTGCTATTTCCGCTCCCATTTCCGTTATTTCCGACTCCACTGCCGTCATTTCCCACTTTCGGAACGGGTGAACCCCCGCCAGATAGATTCCCTAGATCGCTAGACCCCTTGCCTACAGTACTTTTCACGACTCCTCCTGCTTCTTGTTGGTCAAGTCCTTCAGTTCCTGCCTGTTTCCGTCTCTACTTCCATGCGGAACTCATGGAAGTAATCTAGACCAAAAAACTAAAAATAGCAAATTTTAGGTCTAAACAATTTGATGGACAAAAGGGAGTACGTCAACCAGACCCTCTGCACCTTTGGATTGTTCAAGTTGCGCGCGGCTGGAGGACTGGAGAGGGTTAAGCTTTAGCTAAAGTTCATTTTCTTGCTGGTGACCTGACGCCGCGATCGCAGCCTCTGAAACCTAAAGGCGGTGGGGATTGTGGGGCTTGTTTTGTGGGGCTGTGGTAGCTTTTGCCTATGGGTACAAACGTGGACAGAGTAGAGCGGCTGCGGGCGTTGCTGGTTTACCTCCGGCAGCGTTGGGGTTTCCCCTCTGTGCCAGGCGAAAATAGCCGTGACTTTGCCCAACGGCTGGGAGTGAGTCGGAACCGGGTCTATCGCTGGGAATGCGAAGATGTTAAGCAGATCACCGATAAGCCGGTGCGCGATCTGGCCAAAGGTATCGGCATTAGATCTGACGTGCTGAACTCCTACCTCGACGGGGAGATCAAGCTGGCCGACTTGCAGGCCCACATCCCTTCCGGCGAGTTGCATCAGGTGATTGCTCCTGTCAAAACCTTGACGGCCAATGAGCTTGAACAGGTGCTTGATGCTGTGATTCTGGCGTTGCGTCAGGATGTGGGCACCTACGGTCTGCGTTCAGTGGTCGCCCGGTGCCTCTTGCGGCTGTTCTCAACCCGTGAGGCTTTGCTGTTTTGGCGGCTGATGGGAGACATTATCTTTGCTGACCCGGCAGAACTACTCACCATTCAAGGGTTAATTGTCGCGGAACTGGGGGTAAAGGACAGGCCATGGAGCGATTCAACTCAACCGCTAAACGTTTTTGATGCCGAGACGGGGCTGCCACCCGGACGCTGCCTTGCCATTTTATCGGGGCAGCAACCTAGCCCCGCTGAAATTGAATGTTTGTCCCGAGTTCTCTCTCACCCGGATGGTTCTCCCTGGAATGTGAATGAGTTGACTAGACTCGTTGAGGTTCAGTATCAGGATTCTAAACCTGAATTCCTGCCATCAGACTCCATCAGGGAAAAACCGAAACCCAGTCGTAAATGAGTGGCACGACTATTTCAGTAGTTGATCTGTTGACGGCTATTTGGAACAGCCATCCTATGAGTACTTATCCTAGGGTTGGTATGAGCATTTTCTATCATTATCATGAGCAGCTTATATCATCGTCAAATGGTGCTTGATCAAGCACTATCGATAAAAGGGCCATGGTCTGATTCTGAGTAATGACCTTGAATTTAGTGGGGCCAGAGCCGCCAATAACTAGGGTTACTACGCTCTCCCGCATCAGCTCTGCCAAAACCCGATCTCGCTCCGCAGGTGTAAGTCTTTTTAGCTGATCGATCAGGTCGTCTACATGGGAACTAGGCGACATCTTGTTCATGAGGCAAATT
The DNA here is from genome assembly GCA_041739575.1 of Nodosilinea sp. Taxonomy (GTDB): domain Bacteria; phylum Cyanobacteriota; class Cyanobacteriia; order Phormidesmidales; family Phormidesmidaceae; genus Nodosilinea. The sequence continues at coordinate 11,410 of JBGSNT010000296.1, forward strand.
TTTCTGTCACCCAAACATATTATATTAATGATGCTTTTTCCATGGGTTTTGTTTCCGCCATATCGTTTTTTTGGCTATGCCTAAAGATAGATGACATGGTGGAGGGTTGCGAAGTAATTATTTGGGCCTGAGGTTTTGGTTCTGTTCTAAACCATTGCAAGATTTAGCTAAAACTCAATTTTTATAGTCTATATGCAGCGTCTGTAGTATGCTGCGATCGCAACAAAATGTCTGCTTGCGAATAATGTCGAATGGAGTATTATAGCGGTTCCTGGACAGATGAGGTGTAACTCGAATTGGGACACTATTGAGATTAATCGACTTGAGCATTTAACCTATACCTCATCCGAATAAGAACCGCTATAAATTCTTCCTCTTTGGAAGAATCAACTATCTTCTCGCCGTTGAGCAAGAGCTATAGCCGGTAGATTCATAGCCAGGACTAATGTCAATCAGTCATGAGAATAAGCATAATCCAGGGCCTGTAAAGACTAAAATTCAAGGGTTTCAGGTTTTTGGAATGCTCAACGTCATATTGGTTTGGTATAAGCGCGTTAAGGATTGGATAAGCGGGTATTGGTTCTATAGCGGTTGTGCTGGCTGAATCGGCCGCGCTGCCGCAGACCACGCCAGATAACGTATGATCGGTCAGCTCAACCAAAAAAATCACCTCGATCTGCTAACGTCTTCCTAGCAAAAGAAGAGCGAAACTAACCCCCGATGCTGTCGCTAGGCAGGATCGCCGCTTGAGCAGCCATTCTGGTTTGGTGCAGGGAATGACGGGATTTACAATAAGCAAGAACCTGGCAAATTAGGAATGGGTCAATGGCTTCAGGCATTGGGATGGTCTCATTCAGGGATGCTCTCAGAGAAGTTATGGCTGTGCACGGGGCGCAAGCCAGCGTCGTGGCTAGTTCGGCTGGCATATCAGAAAGCAGCCTCTCAAAGTATCTGAGCGGCACCTTCGACTTGAGAACTAGCGATACCGACAGAATTCGACAGGCCTTGAGCCCAGCAGCCCATGAGCATCTGCTGCGCCTGCTAGGGTTGACCCAACTCGAACCGTTGGCAGCTGATGGCCAAGACCGTGCTCTCCTGATGGAATCGGCAATTCAGGACTTTGTTCGCCAGTGCAGCGATCGGGATTACCTACGAATTTTGGGGGCTGTTACAAGAGGGCGAACTGAAGCCCTCGGCCACAGCACTTAACCTGCGATCGCGCTACATGCTGTCAAGGTTTGGGTTAGCCTGGGATGCTTGGTACACGACCCGGAGCAGAGAAAGCTGTTCCTCGGTGCTGCACCGCCGACAGTAGGTGTCAATCAGCGCAAACAGCGCATCGGTTTCTAGGGAATCGCTGGCAGAGGCTTGGTCGCTACGACTGGCGATCATAGCTCGCTCAGATTGCAGCATGAGCGAAAGCATATAGACAAACGCTTCGGGTTCAAGTTCATCCAGCACACGCTGAAGCGAAGAGGTGTTGATCTCCCGCCTGCCGTTGCGAAACCCCGAGAGCGTCCCCTGGGTGACTTGAGAACGCTGAGCTAGATCCCTGGCATTGACGTCAAACTTATCTAGCGTCATTCGCAGGGCTTCGCGGATGCTGACGCGATGGGGGGCGTTGCTCGATTCCGCCCCCGGGTCAGAGGGGGATGTTGAATTATTCCGATCGGCCATCTGCGTGTGCCAGGGGGGAGTATTCCGAAAATACACGGAAATCTTTCAAGATTCCACAATATTGCCGAAACTTGAAAGGTTTCCCCCCTGCCTGTAAAGCAATCTGGCGGGATGCTGATGCAAACTGATCGACTGAAGGCTATTCAGATGCGCCAACTTTTGCCGCTAATCGCCTGACCGTTGATCAAACCAGGTTTTTTTCGGCTATCATCCAAATAATCGTTTCAACTTTCGGCAAACTTTCCAGGCAGATTAGTCCAAAGGAGACTCTTCCCTCTAAAACAAATTAAGACCCCTGACGGCAAATCAGGAGCCTTAATACATTCCTTGCCCCCCACAAGCCGTCCAAGCAAAGCAAAGGGAAAGGAGAAAAATTAACTAAAGGCATCATAACAGCTCTGCTAGATTTTTAGTATGGCTATTTGGGTTTTGGTTAGGTTTCTTCTCTATTTCCTTGCGCTGGGGAGAAACCTAAATTCCTAAACTTCGATGGTACCTAGCCTTTCAACCTCGTTGGTGCCCGGCTCAGATCTGGGGCAGCAGCTGATCGCTATTTTCGGTGACTACCTTTGGGAGTCGTTAGAGAGCCCTAACGCATCTCCCGCCCGGTGGCGCACCCTAAAGTATCAGCTGCGCCCCCGAGTTCTCTGGGAGCAATGGAACGATCCCACAGTGTTAGTGGGAGTTCGCTTTGGGCACACAACCCGCTACGGAATGCTCGATCTAGACGCGGGCGGACGCTACTGCACACCCGCTGCGATCGCAGAAATCCGAGGTGCCCTCGAAACCGTTGGCCTGAATCGAACGGTCTTGGTGTGTTCCAGTCATCGCGGCGGGTTGCACCTCTACATCCCTCTGCCCGAGGCCATCAAAACCTTTGATCTAGCCTGCATTATCACCCAATGCTTAAAGGCTCAGGGATTCATCGTAGAGAAGGGCCATTTGGAGGTGTTCCCTAACCCCAAAACCTACGGGGTCGATCAATTTGTAGAGTACAACGGCCACCGACTGCCGCTGCAACCCCAGTCGGGTAGCTGGCTCCTAACCGACGACCTCGAACCCAAAGGGGATTCACTATCAACCTTCTTTGAGCAATGGGAATGGGCGGCCCAGGGGCAAGACCTAGAGATGCTGTTGCTCTCAGCCCCTCATGCCAGAGAGTCGCGCAAGCAGGAATCCAATCGGCGATCGCTATCTCCGCAGGCCCAAGAGTGGAAAGACGACCTCGACATCGAAATCCGGGAGGGTTGGACAGGCTCCGGGCAGACGAATCGGTTACTGAAGTCGATCGCTACCCGGAGCCATGTGTTTGAGGGGCTCTCCGGCACAGTATTGGTGGATCGCATCGTTGAACTAGCGATCGCCTCGCCAGGGTTTCAAGAGCATTGCCATCATCAGACCGAGATTCGGCCAAAGGCGCAGCACTGGGCCAAGTCGGTCGAGGGCTACTACTGGCCTATTGGTACCCGTCGCGGCCAGCGGCTACCCGGGGGCGAGAACACCCTGCGCCAGCTCGATGCCCGCGATCGCATCGCCCAGGCCGTAGCCGCCCTGAAAGATATCGAATTTCCAAGCATCAGAAGCCTTGCTGCTGCGATCGCCAATGCCGCTCGCAGCAGCTTGCAAACCCTCTATCGGAATACCGATTTATGGCATCCCGAAAAATCACCTGTAACGGTTGCAGGCCAAGGCATAGAGTCAGTAGACGTTGAGCTAGAGAGCATGGGTAACGCGATCACAGAAGCTGAAAACCCTTGCAATCAGCCAGTGTTACAGACCACAGGAGGGGGTATGAAGTGTGGGAGCCCTGGGGCTGGCTTTAAAAATTCTTTTCCTCTGGATGGGGGGGTGCGGGGGGGAGATTTCAGTTGTCCCCAGCCCCCGGCCCCTAAAAACAACCCTATCCCTATCCCTTTTGATGAATGCTATGCCGCCATACAGTCGAATGTGAGACAGCTTGGATGGTCCATGGAGCGGCTCAAGGGATTTTTGTCTGAAAAATTTGGTGGCCGCTCGCGCATGGCCGAGCTATTCGATGAAGAATTATTCATCTTGCTTTACTGGCTCAGGCTAGAGAGAGTCAATGCCCAGAGCTAAGACAAGGGGGTTACCTCCTTTGGGTTCTGTTGCCTGATTGGCTGACAGAAACTAATGGGCGGCGAATAGGGTACCCCATCTACCCAAAACAAAGCCCCCACCAGACAGCAAGGGCTTTTAGCTGGCAGGTGCGATTGCGGTCTTTAAGCGGCGATCGCCTGTTGCTGTGGCACGCCTGCCGCAGCAACAGTAGACCAATACCTGGTCATAGGTGCCCTCGGTGACAGGCTCAAATTCCCTAACGGTGCTAGCCACCCAACCCGGCATATCGTGGACTTCAGAACCCACTTCAGGTGGCACTGGTCTTTTAAGCGGTGATAAACCTCCAAAGTCCTTGTGCAGCAATGGTTTGAGACGATTCAACCTGAAGTCAGGAAAACACTTGTCCAGTAAGGCTCTCAGCCATCCATCTCCTGTTAGCGAACCAGTGCCGAACCGAGTATCAGGCATTTTTGTCTAGTCCAGTGCATCTTGAGCAGTAGGTTTATGTGGCTACGGCCCCTTTTTGGGGATATCTCGTTGAAGTAATGCAAAAAGCGCCCCCTGAAGGGAGCGCCTTTTCATCACTCAATCAATGGACTAGAGACTAGCCGATGATTTCAGGAGCCTCAGCCGTAGCCAGGTCGAGGGGGAAGTTGTGAGCATTGCGCTCGTGCATCACTTCCATACCCAGGTTGGCCCGGTTGATCACGTCAGCCCAGGTGCCAATCACGCGACCCTGAGAGTCGAGGATGGACTGGTTGAAGTTGAACCCATTCAGGTTGAACGCCATGGTGCTGATGCCCAGGGAGGTAAACCAGATGCCGATCACCGGCCAGGCACCCAGGAAGAAGTGCAGGCTGCGGCTGTTGTTAAAGCTGGCATATTGGAAGATCAACCGACCGAAGTAGCCATGGGCTGCAACGATGTTGTAGGTCTCTTCTTCTTGACCAAACTTGTAACCGTAGTTCTGAGACTCGGTCTCGGTGGTCTCACGCACCAGAGAGGAAGTCACCAGCGAACCGTGCATGGCGGAGAACAGGGAGCCACCGAATACACCCGCCACACCCAACATGTGGAAGGGGTGCATCAGGATGTTGTGCTCAGCCTGGAACACCAGCATGAAATTGAAGGTACCGGAAATACCCAGGGGCATACCGTCAGAGAAGGAGCCCTGACCCAGAGGGTAGATCAAAAACACGGCGGTGGCGGCGGACACGGGGGCGCTGTAGGCGACGCAGATCCAGGGGCGCATGCCCAGGCGGTAGCTCAGTTCCCACTGACGACCCATGTAGCAAAAGACGCCAATGAGAAAGTGGAAAATCACCAGTTGGTAAGGGCCACCGTTGTACAGCCACTCATCCAGGGAAGCAGCTTCCCAGATGGGGTAGAAGTGCAAGCCGATGGCGTTGGAAGACGGCACAACCGCACCGGAGATGATGTTGTTGCCGTACATCAGGGAGCCAGCTACGGGCTCACGGATGCCGTCGAT
>JBGSNT010000315.1:0-2691 GCA_041739575.1 Nodosilinea sp.
GGTTGCACATCCATCCGTTGCAGTTGCGCCAGCAGCAGCGGAATATCGTCAACTCGTTCTGTGATAACGGTGAGGGGGGTATCCATAACCCAAACCTAACCTAATTGGCTGACCTCATTTAAAAATGAGCGAACCGAGAGTTAGAAGATACACAACCCTCAAATGCTTATATGCTCAATGCAATAGAACGAAATCATTGACTGAAACAGCATATTCTCAGTCTCGATGAATTGTTGATAGGCAGCGAGAAACCGGGTTTCTCAAGAAACCCGGTTTCTGGGCAAGTTAAGGCAGTTCGGTGGTGCCCATCAGGTAGCGATCGCATTCCCTTGCCGCTCCTCTTCCCTCATTGATCGCCCACACCACCAGGCTCTGGCCCCGGCGACAATCCCCCGCCGCAAACACTCCCGGAATCGAGGTAGTGTACTGCTCATGCTCTGCCTTCACATTGCTGCGACCATCTTTTTCTAGGCCCAAGGAATCCAGCAGCGGCTGCTCCGGGCCTAAAAAGCCCATCGCTAAGAGGACGAGTTGAGCGGGGATCACCTTCTCGGTACCGGGCACGTTTTGGGGCACAAATCGCCCGTTTTCGTCTTTGCCCCACTGAATCTGCACCGTGTGGACAGCCTTCACATTGCCCTGATCATCCCCCTCAAATTTGGTGGCGGTGGTCAGGTAGGCGCGGGGGTCATCGCCAAACAGAGCGGCGGCTTCTTCTTGGCCGTAGTCCATCTTGTAGACCTTGGGCCACTCGGGCCAGGGGTTGCCCGCTGAGCGCGTTTCCGGCGGCTGGGGCATGATTTCCACCTGGGTGACGCTGTTGCAGCCGTGACGAATGGAGGTGCCCACGCAGTCTGTCCCCGTGTCGCCGCCGCCAATAATCACCACATCTTTGCCCGCTGCCGAGATATAGTCATCGCTGGTGTGCCCATCCAGTACGGCGCGGGTGTTAGCCGTGAGAAACTCCATGGCAAAGTGAATGCCCTTGAGATCGCGGCCCTCGATGGGGAGATCGCGGGGGCGAGTGGAGCCGGTGCAGAGCACCACCGAGTCAAACTCCTTCAGCAGGCTTTCGGCGGAGATGTCTTTACCCACTTCGGTATTGCAGACGAAGGTGACGCCCTCAGCCTCCAGTACATCCAGCCGTCGCTGCACCACCTTTTGCTTATCCAGCTTCATGTTGGGGATGCCGTACATCAGCAGCCCACCGGGGCGATCGGCCCGTTCGTACACGGTGACCCAGTGGCCCGCTGAGTTGAGCTGGGCAGCGGCGGCGAGTCCGGCAGGGCCAGAACCAATTACCGCAACCTTTTTGCCCGTGCGCTGGTGGGGTGGGGTGGGGGTAATCCAGCCCGACTCCCAGCCTTTTTCGGCGATGGAATACTCAATGTTCTTAATCGTGATCGGGGGGCTGGTGATGCCCAGCACGCAGGAACCCTCGCAGGGGGCGGGGCAGACGCGCCCGGTAAACTCGGGGAAGTTGTTGGTCTTGTGCAGTCGTTCCAGGGCTTCTTCCCACAGGCCCCGGTAGACCAGATCGTTCCACTCGGGGATCAGGTTATTGATGGGGCAACCGCTGGCCATGCCGCTGATGGTGATGCCGGTGTGGCAGAAGGGAGTGCCGCAATCCATGCAGCGAGCCCCCTGGGTGCGCAGATCTTCCTCCGGCATGGGCAGGTGGAACTCGTCCCAGTTGCGAATGCGATCGGACGGGGAGACTTCTTGAGCCACTTCCCGCAGGTATTCCATAAAGCCAGTCGGTTTTCCCATGGTGGTTGTCCTAAAAGAATGGTTGATTGAGGGACTTGTAGGATGGGCAAAGCCTGCGTGCCCATCAATGAAAATGCTTTGGGATGATGGGCACGGTCTATCGACCTTTGCCCATCCTACGGGTTGCTATTTGGGTTTTAGATCCATTAAGAAAGGCTTGTAGAATTCGCTGTGGTCGCCCTCAAAATTATCCATGCCTTTCTTGGTTAAATGACCTTTGCTCCCGGTGTGAGGATTGATAGCCTGGCTAGAAATAACTTTTGGATAGTCAGGATCTTCATGCCATGCAATATTAAAGGCCGCATACTTCGGGAAAAACATCATTTTGGCGTAATGGGGTATGTGGTCATGAATCCACCAAGCTAGGGCTGTCCAGTCTTGCGTAGCTTCGTAGTAGGGAATGAAGGAAGTAACAATGATGCAAGTTGTCGCTCCCATATACCCGTTCTCATCCCGTCGATCCCAAATATGAGCGGCGTGGTTGGCTTCGTTACTTGCACAGTTGTACTGATTCTTATTCTCTGCTCCTTTCGCGTTTACAGCGCAAGATCGATAGGCTGAACGGATAGCAATACGCCCTAGTACATCTTGTATGGGCTCCAAAACTTTCTCGCAAAGGTTTCGTCCAGCCTCAATTGCTAGATCTGGATTGTCGGGGATATTAGGTATCCCTTCAATTTGAGAAATTTCAGAGTACAGAAATTCCCGCATAAAAAAGCTTTTGGAGAGTCTGACTCTGCCAAGTTCTTCTAGGGCTTTAACAGTTTGGGGCTTTTTCATACAGGTTAAGCTGTTAGGCATTTAAACCACGTATAATACCTCACAAAGTGGTGGATATTGTTATGCCAGTCAAAAACTATTTAACACCGGAAGAAAAGCTTGAACTTCAACAGCACCTCAAATCTCATGAGCATCCTGATA
>JBGSNT010000316.1:0-17276 GCA_041739575.1 Nodosilinea sp.
GAGTTTTTTTTCACAGCGTTCATGGTTTTGAGTGGTATCTAAGCTTAGAACGCTGCCTCCCCCTTCATCTCTTCAATCTCTGAAACTACGACACAGCAAGGCGCTCCGCCTCCTGCAACCAACTTTTGTCAGTCAACCAGAGAACCACTCTGGATTGACTAATATGCTTCAGCTTTTCTTTGTATAGGGCCGCATCTTGTAGCGAATCCACCAGATTGCCGTGGGTTTCTCTAGCCTGGTCAAGAAAAGCTTGCCGTTCGGCAACATTCTGAAAATAGCCCAGGCTTCCCCAAAAAAGATAAGCCAGCCTAGAAAAATCGAGTTGGGCAATTTGCTTTAGCCATACATCTAACATGCTCTCTCGGTCGAGTTGGTTAGCGGTATATAGCAGCTTGGCGTACATCACCACTAGCTCGTCTTTTTCGAGCTGAATCTGGTCGACGGCGAAGCAGGGTCGGTAAAAAAATACTGAGGTTGGTGTTTTTTGTGGCCGTGGCTGCGCACTACTAGAGTGAGTGAGGGGTTTTCTAGGTGATATAAGCTATGGATTAAACCCTCTGAGCCCGGCTGAATTTTCCGAACAGAACCTTTTGCAGATACTCAGTATGTTGCGGGGTGACGGCACCGAGTATACAGTTGGGGCTAATCTCACGCTGAGGCTTGAAGTCGAAGGTGGTGTGGATGCTGGAACCTTGTAATACTTTTGCTTACACTAATCGTGTCGGGTCTAAGGTTGAATATCCCAGGGCTTGGCGGCTGGGGGAATTGAGCCTTGATAATAAAACCCCTGACGCTCAAACATGCGTTTGTAAATGCCGTTGTGATGCATCAGGTCATCATGGGTGCCCTTCTCAGCAATTTGCCCTTGGTCTAGCACGTAGATATAGTCAGCCTGGCGCACGGTGGAAAGGCGGTGGCTGATGACGACAGCGGCTCGGTGGGCAATGCGATCGCGAAAATTTTGAAACAGCTCAAACTCAGCATTGGCATCCAGGGCGCTGGTGGGCTCATCGAGTACTACCACCTGGGACTGGTGCAAAAATGCCCTGGCTAACGCCAGCTTTTGCCATTGGCCAATGCTAATTTCTTGGCCATCATCAAACGTGCGACTGAGCTGAGTCCCATAACCCATAGGTAACTGCTGGATAAACTCATCAGCCCCAGACGCTATGGCAGCTTGGATAATATTTGAAGAGCCTTTAGGCTCTGCTATATCTCCGAAACGGATATTATCTTCAATAGTCATCGCGTAGTGGGTATAATCTTGAAAGATTACACTGAACACTCGATTGTAGTCCTCTAGGCCATATTCACGAACATCAACCCCGTCAAGGGTTATGCGGCCTTCGGTAGGGTCATACAATCGGCATAAAATCTTGATTAGAGTGGTTTTTCCGGACCCGTTAGCCCCCACTAGGGCAACTATTTCCCCCGGTCTAATTCTTAGCGAAATATTCTGCAGGGCTATGCCTTGAGCACCTGGATATTGAAAAGTCACATTTTCCATCACAACACCCTGGGCCATCGGTTGGGGAACAGGTAGTGGCTTATCGGGATCTGATAGCGTAGGGCGAATATCCAAAAACTCGAACAATTGATTGAGGAATAGATGGTCAGAGTAGGTTCTAGAAATGTTACTTAGCAACGACTGAACAGCACCCTGGCCTCGCTGGAATACCAGCAAAAATAGCACTAGATTGCCAATAGACGTCTGTCCTAGGGCCGTGCTCCAAGCCAGATATGCTAACGAAATAAAGAAAGCTAATGTACCTGCTGAGGCAATGATGAGCTCAGCCAGGGTACGTTGTCGGCTAATGTCTAGCTGTTCCTGTCGCATCTGCTGCTGTAAGGTTTGGTAGACCCCTCTAAGGTGTGGACCTAGCTGGTTTAGGCGGAGTTCCTTAGCATGCCAGTCAGAGGTAATTAACCAATCTACATAGCCCACCCGGCGCTGCATTTGAGCACGGCGACGTTGCCATTGGTAAAGTCTACGGGTGAAGTGCAGCCGTACCATCAAACCGGGAATAACTCCCAACAGCAGCACCGGCAGCAATAGCCAGTGAATCGATACCATCAGTCCGCCTATAGCCAGTAGCATCACCGTATTTCGCCCCAGCTGCAGCAGATTGCTAGCCACTCCGGCTGGGCGCGTACTCCCAGCCTGCCGGGCTCGCTGTAGAGTATCAAAATAGTGAGGGCTTTCATAAAAAGACAAATCAGCCTCAACTGCCTTCGTGTGGATTAGGGCATCCACGTACTCAGACACAAATTGTCCTTGGGTTTCGTTGGCGAACTCGGCTAGAGCTTTGGCGATGAGATGCACTAGCGTTGCCGCGGCTGTTAGAGCAACATAGACTACCGCCCCAGCGAGATTGCTGGTAGTTCCTGCCGTACCTAGTGCGCTGGTTAAGACATCTACCAAGCGCTTAACCAGATAGAGTGACGCCAATCCTGCCACTACCTCTGCAACCATCAGGGTCGTACTCAAAACCGTCCACCGGGGAGTACTTTGCCAAAGTAAGGGCCAAATTCGCCGTAGACTAATAGTAACGTTTAGTAACCTTTGGGTAAGTCTCACAAAAAATGACCGATATCGCTCAATCTACTATTGGGAAAAATATAAACCAGTTTGCTGGGCATAATTAGCCGTTCCTGTTAAATTGCTCACTTTATACCAAGGCTATCGCTTAAGACCGACGGGCCTGTTTTGTCAAGATAAAAGAAACGTAAATGGTTTACCAATATTCCGTTTTTGGCTTTGTGGTATCTAGTCCAATACCTTTGCCAGAATTAGTCCCAGCGTCTAACCCCGTTGGTGCCGATAAAGCCGACATCAATATCGCATTAGGAACTGTACCTCAAACTTTAGATAAAGCCATTATTCAAACTCCTGGGTATATGGCCAGTGAGGATACAAGCCTTGTTGCTCTTGAGTCTACCGCTCGCTGTATGGCAACACAAGGATGTACTTTGACTGTCGAACCTGCGCCAGTGGTAGATGAGCTTAGTCTGCGGACGTTTATACTAAATTCGGGTTTGGTGGCTTTGCTACAGCAGCGGCTAGGTATGGTGCTGCAGGCTAGTGCGATTCGCTGGGGTAATGCAGCCGTGCTAATTGTGGCAGCCAGCTCAGCGGGGAAATCGACCCTGGCGGCCCAGTTTTCTGAGTTGGGGCATTTAATTGTGACCGATGAAACTGCTTTCCTGACCTTAGATGCCATGGGCAGACTCGTAGTACACCCTGGGTACCCTGCCCTAAAACTATGGCCAGATATGCTGGCTCAACTTAAACCAAGCTGGACTCAGCCCAATGCCTTGCGTCCTGGTTTAGATAAAACAATCATGCTGGTACCAGAGCGGTTTTGGCATGATCCCCTGCCTGTCGCTGGCATGTTCTTTTTTCGGTCAGCCTCGGAGCCTGAAGTGAGAATAATACCAGTGAAGGGTAGAGATCGATTTGCGTTTCTTGCCGCTGCTAGCAGTCGTCTAGCCGGATGCAAATCGTTAGATCAAAAGAAGACACAATTTGCTATGACTGGGTTAATCTCTAATTTAGCTGTGTATCATCAGATTGTTCGACCAATCCATCTAGCTTATTGCGAAAATGTGATCAAAGAATCGATGAGATTTTTGACAGAAAAATTACCAATTTAGCTCTACTAGTATGAGTCAAAGCAGTAGCAGGATTGTATGGATTGTTTCCTATCCAAAGTCAGGTAATACCTGGTTTAGGATTTTGCTCAATTATATAATTCAAGGAGTGGATGAAGAATTAGATATAAACTCGCTTAGTTTTGCGCCCATGGCTACTCAGCGAAAAGTATTTGATCAAGTCGCTAACTTGATTTCGTCAGAAATGACCGCGGAGGAAATTGATGATCTTCGCCCTGATGTTTATAGACATATTGCTAGAACTGCCAAAACACTATGCTATTTCAAAGTTCACGAGGCGTTTCGATGCACGTCTCGGCAGAAATTTCTCTTTCCTCCAGATGCAACCCATGCTGTTATTTATCTCATCAGAAACCCACTGGATGTAGCGCCTTCTTTTGCTAACCACCTTTGTGTCAGTGTTGATGATGCAATTTTTTATATGAGCCAAAACTTCTCCCTATTTGATGATTCTCAGGGTCGGCCCTGCGATCAGTTTCCTCAGATGCTCCAAAGCTGGTCGGGCCATGTGAAGAGTTGGACAAAGCAGTGGCCCGGTTCGGCTCACGTTATTCGCTACGAAGATTTACTACTAGACCCATTGCCTAACCTTAGACACGTAGCTGGGCTGTTGAATATTGAATTAAGTGATGAAGGAATTGCCAAAGCCTATGAACTTAGCCAGTTCGATCGGCTTAAAAACCAGGAACGTGAAGCGGGTTTTCGAGAAAAACCAAACGTTTGCACCAGCTTTTTTCGCCGAGGACAGTCAGGTGGTTGGAGGGAAGAACTAACGACTGAGCAGGTCTCTAGGATCGTGGTTGACCATGACTCAGTCATGAGAGACTATGGCTATCTTGCTAAAAATTAGGTAGACAAAACTTTTCTGCGTAATAAAATATGCCAATTGTTACTTTAGCTAAGAGGCACGGCACGTAAAAATATCAGCCTATTATGGTAAACGCTGATATAAATGGGTGCAGGCAGAGATCTAACGGACTGCACCCATTTAGGATTCAAGAAGGGTTAGGTACAGTTAAGATAACCATGCCGCCATTAGCAGTCATATAACCGCTACCGTCAGAGTCGTAGCTGTCCATAGTAACTTCGACTAAGTCGCCATGTCTGCCCATCTCAATTAGATTAGGGGCATGGTAGTCCTTGCGAGAAAGCTCGGAGCTCATTGATTTTCTCCTAAAGTAAAGTCTGAAACACAGGGCTTTAAATTAAGCCCAAATAAACGATAACCACAAATTCAGCATTAGAGGCCGAATACCCACGTACATCTTCGCTGAATTGTTAGCATTAGTCAATAGCGGTACAGCGTCGCGCTTGACATATTTTTCTAGCTCTGTATGGGGCTGCCATTTATCGATCCATCCTACATCTGAGCGCTGAAAGTGGCGAGACAGCAGATCGCCTGCGGGGGTTTTAGGTCTTTTAAGTATGCCTGGCGGAAGTTTATCGCGCATGGCGAGGCGAAGGATATATTTTCGGTAGAACCACGGTAGTGGGGGTAGGGAGGCAAAAAAGGCGATGACACGCAAATCCATATAGGGATCGACCAGTTCTGCTGGAGCAAAATCTTGATCGACGCCAGCCCAGTGAGCATGCCAGTTCTGGTCTATTAAGGACTGGTACATGACATGTCGCTGTGATCTTCCCGGCTGATTAATTTTTGTCCAAAATGCTTTCCACACCTCTGGAAGATGTTTTTCTGCTTCAAAGTCAGGGTTTAGCCAGGTGGGGTAAGGGTACCCTACCTGGGGATCGGTAGGGCTGCGAAGACGATCGCCCTTGAGCCAAGCCTTTAGCCCTGTCCCGAACTGGGGCCTGTGGTTAAACTCACGGCGCAGGGTTTTGAGGGCTCGTCGCGTGGCCGGTAATCCAGCCGCCCTGAGCTGGGCCATAATCGTTAACTTCCAGGGCCACAGTACGTTGTCGGCGCTGCGACCCGTCAGCAGCACCTGCCCTAGGGATGCGGTTAACCTCGTACCCGCTCTGCCCTGGGCAGGCACATGGTTGCTAAAAGGAACAATTGTTGGCATCCAGGGGTTCAGTAGTTTAAAGTCGCTGACGTCGAACAAATGGTGTTCGATACCCAGGGAGCTTGCGACGCTGCGGGCAAATTTAAACTCGTCTTCCTCTTTGCTGACAGCTGCAGTAAATGCCCTAAATTCCTGTGGACCCTGCCCTGTTGCCATGAGATTCACGCATAGCGCTGAGGCTGTTGTGGAGTCTAGGCCACCGCTGAGGGCTGCAACGACGCGGGGGGTTTGGACCCGATCTTTTACCGCTGTACTGAGAATGTCACGGCAGTGGGCTGCGTAGTCTTCATCGCTGCGATAGTGAAGCACTGGCCCAGTCAGTGGCAGCGTCCAATAGGGCTTGAATTTTGTACCGGCTGGCGTTGCGACCATTTGTTCTGCTGGAGCTAGAGCTCTAATCGCCGCAAAGGGGGTGAGTCGTTCATCGATGCGGTCATGTTCGCCAAAGAGCAAAAAATTGGCTATTGCCATGTCGTCGAGCTGTTCTGATACCTCGGGATGGCGCAATATGGGTTGAATTTCGTTGCTGACGATTAGCCCGTTTGGTAAGAAGGCATAGTGGAGCATTCTCATGCCAAAGTGGTCGCGAGTCGCGACCATTTGACGGCGATGCCCATCCCAAAGGACAAAGGCAAAATCTCCCAATAGGTGCTCTGGGGCGGCAGTACCCCAGGCCTGGTAAGCAGCCATGATGAGACATGAGGCCGGGGCATCAGAGGCTACCTCATATCCCTTAGCCCTGAGCTGCTGGCGCAAATTATCTCGGTCGTCAATGCGGGCGTCTGTAACCAGAATGAGTTGCCCCTCTTGGCGAACCAACGGTTGATGGTCTGCTTTGCAGTAGTAGGTGCTGCGAAAGAGCGTATGACCAAACCCGACAGAGCCCTCAACCCAAACCCGCTGAGCATCTGGCCCACGATAGGTGAGGTAATCGGTGAGGTGCTTGAGGAGTTGTGGATCGACAGGCTTGCCGTCAAAATAAACAATACCGACAAAGCCGCTCATGCCCCCTGATCTCCAATATCTCTAACGACATGGTGGTTTACAATCTTGTCCGGGGAGAGGCTAGACCACAGCAGAGTATATAGACCAACAACTTGCGGCTGATCGTTAATGATTCTGCCCCCCTGTTCAACCCAGGCGTGCATGGTGAAACTGCCTGGAGCAACTTGGCGAACGCCTGTTTGGAGGTCGCTGCCGATGCCCATCCAGCGAAGTAACCACCACAGTAAAATAGATCGCTGTAGACAGGTGGGCCCCGGCCTCTTTTTCCTAAGGCTGACTCGGTCGATTAAGCTTGCTGCAACCCTTGCCCTAGGCTCAAAATTTCCCCACTTGGGGGTAGGCGATAACCCTAACAACACTTGGCAAAGCCGACGATAGCCTAGGCTGTTGAGACTGAACCGAATGCCTATTAGTCCCAGCCGGGCTACCCCCATAAAGCCTCTTTGTCGCCATTTTCGCCAGGGAATTATCATCATCTAAGGCTGCGGCTCAACGGTTTGCAGTAGGCCCTTGCCTTCGAGCTGACGGAGAAAGTCGTCTAGATCCTGACGTAGGGTCTCTCGGTCGATGTCGTACTCTGCCTCTAGGGTATCGATCGCTTGATCTAGGCTGTCGATGCCCTGCAAGACCTCCCAAAAGCGAACCCCGATTTCATCCAGGGCAAAATAGTATTCAGACTCTAGATTTAGCAGAATCATCTCGTTGTCAACGGTCTGCACCAGCACATGGTTTGGTTTAGTGTAAAGCTTGGTGCCCATGTTTAAAGTTCCTCGGTTATCCATCTATCTTAACTATGGGTGGTTTACAAAACTAGAATCCGTCCGATTTGTCTAGCAAATTATTGCAGGTAGACTCTATCTTTTTTTTCAATTCTCAGGCATTGACCCGCTTGAAGGTTTCGGCGATGCGACTGAGCGCTGTTTGGCGCTTGGCAAATCGTTCTGGGTAGGCCTGACAGAGGCAGTTGACTAAATCGCTCATGGGGGTTTTGCCGTCGAAATGCGTCAGGATAAGTTTTTCAATCTCAACCTCGATAGTCACCTGAGGCACAAAGTCTCCTCGTTTGTACTGTATTTCTTTATTACTGAGTAGGCTAGCGTTGAAAGTGGACTGATCAAAAGTTACTTTTGGGGTGCCTTCGGACGTTAGAATCTGGCCCTGCCATCGCCAAATATACTCCTGATCGACCCAATGGGCTGACAGGGTCGCCTCAATGCGATCGCCCGAATCTACCTGAACGGGTTCTGGCATGGGGAAAAATGCTTGACCATAGATTAGGCTGGGCTGATCAGGGGCATTGGAGTACCCTATCCCATCAATGAGCTCTGTGCTAAACCACACCCCTAGGCCGTGGAGATGGCCTGATCGGTTGGCCTGCCAGGTGCCGCTGCCGCTGCCGTTGCAGTCAGTCAGGGTCCGGTAGTCTAACGTTAGCCACTGCTGGGCCGGAGCTAACAACTCTTTGGGGTCAATTGGATATCGACTCCAGCGGTTAATTTCAAACCGATGGACCGCAGAGAGATCAAGGTTGTACTCGTTAGTCAGCCAGGGCTGTTCAAACCGTTGATAGGCTGTCGGGGCATCGAGGGGAGCCGCCCAGAGCTTGTCCTGCTGGGGGATCATAGTACCTCCTGGTGCCAGAAGGCGATCGCGCGCATCGATAATACTCGGCAAATGCATTTTGAATAGGGGTAAAGCCCCGCGCAAATCCGACACTATTACGTCAGCAGGCTGCTCTAGCTCAAGATCCGTAGAAAATCCCTCAAAGCAGGTAATTTTATCGGCCCAGCCGTTAACAGCGGCAATTTCCCGAGCTATCCGAATGGCTGGATTAGCCTCAACGGCAATGGCTTTGCCAGCCCCCATTTGACAGGCTAGCAGCGAAAAGATCCCGGTGCCGGCACCAATGTCGAGCACCGTACATCCTGGTTTGATGGCTTTTTTAAGAGCTGCTACGTAGGGGGCCATGCGGCCTTGATCGCGGATCATGTCGCCGTAGCTCGATAGCGAATAGCTCGTGCCTAATTGATTCATAACCTGGTCACGCCTTCTTATCAGTTTAGATGACTGAACGGGGCCTGGGTCTTTGAACAATCCAGGCTTTGAATTTCTTTGAGAAGAGGACCCAGGCTAGATTCAAACTTTTCCAGTTGCCAGGGTCGGCGATAGCGATAGATACGCAATCGTCTAGCTAGTTCACCACACTGATGAAATAGACGCTGCATATCGTTAAGTTGTCTTGCAAAATTATCGCGATAAATTGCTCCTAGCACATACTGAAAAATCTGAGCGCCTTCAACAGGTACTATACTTGCAGCTTCGTTACGTCTAGCCCGTTCTAGCCATACCAGCGCACTAAGCTGCCGGGGATATTGTTCAAACCCAGTTTCTACCTGTAGGTGAAATTTATTGATTCGCATAAGGTCGGGCATTAGCCCGTTTTGGCTAATGTCTAGATGCTCTAAGGCATCTTGCCACAACTTTAAACGAGGCGGTCCAGAATGGAACAATAATTGATCAGACTTTTCTGAAAAAATAACACCCACATCGTCACTGAATAGCGGCCAGCCAAGTCTGTAGTGTAGTGCCGCTGCCAAGGTGGATTTTCCTGCCCCCGAATTGCCTGTAAATGCCCACACCCCATTAGGTGTAACTACCGAACTCACATGCAACGGCAGACAATGCCGCTGATGCAACACCGCTCCTAACGCGGAACCAAGCAAATACAACCGCACGTCCCCAGCAGCCACACCTGGCTGAGCATCTACCAAAATACGTTGCCCCTCCTCTATGCGATAGCGAGCAACTCCGTTAGCATCAACTTGGCAGATATCCCCTGCTACTTGAAAATATGAATCGCTATAGCTTGCCCCCGCTAAAACCTCCGGTACGGGCTGCGCCAAAATTGTGATATCAGGAACTTCAGTAGCTGATGTCACCGCTAACTCTGGCAAGATCAATTCAGACGCTATAACTAAACCGTAGGTTTTATACACATACATCGATAAGCGTCTCTCTTTTAAATATCAATTAATTACTTAGGTGCTATATCCGAATTGATTCATGCAGGTAAGACGGACAAGATGCCCGTACAGGCGGGACGCCTACCTTACTACGGGTTTTCACAATTCATGCAGGATTGCTATATGGACTTGAGTTACCCCCTAGATTGGGTTATTTAACATCCGCCATCCCAATCGTATGGGACGAGTTAGATAATAGACCCATTGCCATGCTTTGGGCAATGGCATAGCCTTGTAATCAGCATAGGTAGGGCATAGAAAACCAATAACTAAGTAACGGACCCTAATAGGCCAAGCATCAAAAGCATAAAGTCGAGGTTTATGGGATGACTTAATAAGTTCTTGGCAGGCAAGGCCTTGAAGACAAACATCACGCATGGAGCGATCTACTTCCTTTTCTAGCTTGACCTTGTCAGGGGCAGATGTGCCACATACTTGATGTAAAACCAAGGAAGAACTTACCCTTGGCTTTAAGCCTACCGCCGCCGCGAAGGTTTCAACAGCTAGCCGATCAAAGCTAGGGTGAGCTTGAATAGCATCTAAATCAGCCACCCAGTGTAAACGAGCCCATTGATGACAAGAGTGATGGTAGCAAATATAAACAAATAAAATATCTGTGGGCAAAACTTGACAAGAAACGCCATTGATTACAAAGGACTGGGCCTGAGTTAACAAGTACCCAGGATTAAAAATATGTCCTTTACTATCAAGAGTGCGATGTAGTTCGACCCCAACGCCCTGGGGCGAAATTACCGTCATCACAGAATTATAGCGACAAGCTGTTTCTAGATCCTTATGACTGCTAAAAGGCTCTGTATACAAGTCACTTAGCATACCTGGATCGATCTGGTACCCTTGGGCTAAAACCGCTTCTACTACATCAAATAGTCGATTGGAGGCTATCAGTACATCAATGTCACGGCATTGGCGTAACCCGAGTTCACCGTAATAACGTTGAGCTAGGCTTGGCCCTTTGAACAAGGCATAGGGTACATCCAGTGGCTGAAGTATCTGCTGCACGAGGCGCTGTTGCTCGGCAGCCATGGTCATCGTACGAATAATGCGGCTCTTGCACAGAGAATGCATGACTGCAATAACCGACGCTGGGACACATTCGAATGCCGATACTTTTAGGTGGCGATAGACCAGAGGTGCTATCAAGTGGCGATCAGCCTCGTACATCAGGGCCGACCAATCAGAAATCTCACGACAGAGGTGGCGTAGGCGCTGCTGTTGAGGGAGAGTAAGCTCGAGTCGAGCACAGGTTAATAGTAGCTGCAACTCAGGTGTTAGGGGGCTATCAACCTGACGTTGGGCGGAGGAGAGACTGGCACTAGGGGAGAGAGATAGACTCATATAGATAGAGTTAAAATTTCAAGTCCAACTTGTAAAAATGAACTTTGCCACCGACAAAACTCTACTGGCGGACATGTGTTTAGTGGAGATACTTACCCAATCCGCCTAAAGTCTTTAATACCCTGGAACCGAGTTTGCCGGGCTTGGCGACGGGTAAACTCGCCTACTGACGGGTTGCCGGAGGGCAAAATTACCCCGGTAGCCTGCATCCACAGCGCCTCTGGAGCCAGGGTGACCATGTATTGGTTACCCTCAGTCCTATGGACGTGGTACCAGTTGGTTTCCTGGCAATGGTCACACCAAAAGGCTTCCAGCCATTCTCCGGTTAAAGGTACAGCTCCTGCGTATCCAGCTATAGCGGTCAGCGCACGTCTGCGGCTAATTCCCCGCTGTTGTAGGTGCTCCGGTTCACTGGCGTAGAGTGGATATTTCTGGCTGACGCTGTCCAGATAGGTTTGATGAACGGGGCAGAAAATGGCCCGTCGCTTGGATCGATTGCGGTTTCTCTGTCGTCGCTGAGTCACTGTGAGCTAGGGGATGAAACGACTACAAAAGGTGGGCAAGGGGCCCTTAGGGAATTATCCTACAAATCAAAAATTATGGTCTAAGCATTGCTTAGCTGAAACTAGGGGCGAGATGAAGCAGGAGACGACTCATTCAGGTAGTTGGGCTCCTCTAAGGAACTGGACACACATTTATCCACGACTTCAAAATATCGACGGGCACAGTGCTCTGGCGTAAATTTTTTCACCATATAGTCGCGTCCTCGAGCTCCCATGCGTGATGCCAGAGTCGGGTTGGTCATTAGGGTCCGGATGAAAGCTACCAGTCCTAATCCATCACCATTGTCAAAGGCTTTGCCGAAGCCACCGTCAGTTAGAAGCGATCGCAGGTAGGAGTGGGGTTCACAAATAGCCGCTATGGGTCTGCCTGCCGCCAGGCTACCATAGAGCTTGCTCGGAACGACTAACCCTTCTACGCCTTTGACCAGGCTGACCAAACTGAGATCACAGGCGGTGAGGGAAAACGGTAGGGCTTCCTTAGGCTGGTAGGGTAAAAATATACAATTGGTTAAGCCCTGCTTGTTGACCCAGTCCATGCTGGCCTGACGCTTGGCTCCAGCTCCAACAAAGACAAATCGGACCGGCTCACCGCGCAACTCTAGGGCTGCGGCTAGGATTGTATCAATGTCGTGGCAGCGACCCATATTGCCGGAGTAGAGCACGGTAAATACCTGATCAAGCCCATGTTCCTTGGCAAACCAGTTGTCGGCCTTGGGGCGAGGACAAATAGCCTCTGGATCGGCCCAGTTATGGATGACGGTAATTTTGTCGGCTACCGCTGGACATTGAGCCACAATATGCTGCTGCATGGTTTGGCTGAGTACTACTATCGCCTCGGCCTGGAGCCAGGTCAATCGATTGAGCCACCGCCAAAGTCGGGCTAAAACATGCTGCTCAGCTACTACCCCCAGGGCAATCGCTACTTCAGGGTAGATGTCGTAGACAACGCAGAGGTAGGGCTGGTTGAATAGGCAGTAGAGCAGGTAGGCTAGCACCGGTAGGTAGGGAGGTTCGGTGGTGACTAGAACTAAATCCCCGCGCCGTGCTGAGGGGATGAGCTTAATCAGCGATCGCAGGCAGTACAACATACCACCCACCGCCCGCCCTCGAATGCGTCTAGGCCAGAGATGCACAGTGCGAGTACGGCGAACCGTAACCCCGTTGACAATCTCTTGGGAAGGGGCTGAGGAACGATCGTAGGCATAGCCCGGTTGCCCTGAAAACACCTGCACTCTAACACCCTGATGGCTTAATCTCTGGGCTAGGTCAGCGATGAGTTGGCCAGTAGGGGCATAGTCGGGGGGGAAAAACTGAGTCAAAATCGAGAGCTGTAGTGGCACACCTGAATTTGAACGCATTAATTTCATCAATTTTTGGTGGTGAAAACTTAGCGCTAAGGGCGTTTGAAAAGTTGTTTACAGTACTAGCTGTCCATAGAAGAAAGCAATATTAATTATTAACTGCTGACAACCTAATAAGCTAGCAGTTAATAAAATATAATTTTAT
Organism: Nodosilinea sp.; assembly: GCA_041739575.1. Lineage (GTDB taxonomy): Bacteria > Cyanobacteriota > Cyanobacteriia > Phormidesmidales > Phormidesmidaceae > Nodosilinea. The sequence continues at coordinate 13,153 of JBGSNT010000316.1, forward strand.
TCAAGAAGGAATGCAACATATTGACTCAATATCAAAGCCTAAGATGAACAAAACTAATTAGTTTTATTCAAGGATGAAAAATTGGGTATCTAGACCTTGAGCTCACCTAATCTCTAGCTATTATTTACTATCCCGGCGGATTGACGTACCTAGGGAAAATTTTCAGAGGATGGAGAGTGTTTAAATCTAGAGAATTTCAATTTATGCTTTGCATATCCTTAGCTTAATAATCATGCTGAAGCATACCGCATTTTCCTGAAAAGTGCAGCAAATTTTTGTAATTTATTTCGACTGGCCTGGGGGTAAACACTAAGCTCTTGGTCGAGAAAGCTAGTGATAAGGTGTTCCTGGGGAAGTTGTATTTAGTGCTACAAGTGAGTAGTTTTTTGGCGATTAGTCTTTGAGCGACTGTGGTTAGTATCAGGCTTAGGATAAGCCAGGGTTAACTGAAACCGATACTTAAACTCTCATCTATCGTCATTTAGGCCGGTTTTATTTGGTGAAACTCGCTAGCCATCTACGGAGGCTCACTGCTTTTGTGGCGATCGCCGTCAGCAAGGCTTAGCCACGGCCCAGGATGGTCTGGCGGCTGCACTAGCGTTCAAGCTGTGGTCTTAGGCTTGAATAGCCGTTGCTAGTCGGGTGACCTACAATGCGCTGCTGGGTTCAGCGACTGCGGTTGCCAGCCCTTAGACGAAGTTACCCCCTGACAATAGGGCCGGGGTGGGACCGCTGATAAAGGGGGCTTGAGTCGTTACGGTTTGGGTGCTTTCGGTTACTCATGGTGTTGTCCAGTGGGTCATAGGGCTGCTCCTGACAGGTCGTTTGTCGAAGCCGCAGGACGAGGCAGGGAGTTAAGTTCTGCTCGTTAGATCGGGGGTCACTTGCTTGTGAGCATAGGTTTTGTAGTAATGTTCGTATCCGGATCGGTGACGTCTCTGGGGAACTCCGTTGACAATCACTCCTAGCAGGGGGGCTTGGGCGGTATTGCTCAAGTCGGCTAAAACCTTCTGAACATCGGTACGCTGAGTTTTTTTTAGTCGTACCACCAGCAGTAGTCCGTCAACGTTTGCTGCGGTGAGCTTGGCGTCGACCATGAGAGTCAAGGGTGGAGTATCAAAAATAATCAGGTCGTAGCGGCGGCGAAATTGCTCCGTAAACTGCTGCATTTTGCGCGACGATAGCAGTCGACCGGGGGAAGGGGGGCGTGATCCTGCCGTGAGCAGGTGCAAGTTAGGGTTGCCGGAGATCACATGCAGCGGTTCTACCAGGGACTCCGAAGCCTGGGTTAGCATGTCACTCAGCCCCTGGTGATTGGGTAGGCCAAAAATGAGGTGTTGAGTGGGTTTGCGCAGGTCGCCATCGACCAGTAGCACCCGACGCCCCATGTTGGCTGCGGCGATCGCCAAGTGGGCAGCCATAGTGGACTTGCCCTCTCCTGGGGTTGGGGAGGTTAGGGCCACTACCTGGATGGGATTATCGGGGTTAAGCAGGCGCAGGTTAGTGTCGAGGGAGTAAAAAGCTTCGGCAAAGCTGAACGAGGCGTAGAGATTATCAGAGTCTTCATGGTGAGTGAGCAAATCGGCCATAGTGGTCGACAGGTGAGGAGTCATTAGGAGGGGCTGTTTATCTAAACCGCGAGCATTAGGGACGATGGCTAGGTTGGGCAGTTGGGTCACTTCGGCGAGTTCGGCGACACTGTGAAGGGCATTATCCATGTGGTCGCGCAGGAAGGCAGCCGCACTGGCCAGGAACAGGCTAACTACGGCGCTAAATAGCAAATTGCGGGATAAATTGCTGCTTTGAACAATACTTGACTCGTTTAGAGGAGAGATCAGCTCCCACGGAGATACCTGCTGGGCCATCTGCAAACGCATATTCTGGCGATTGGTCAGTAGCTGGTCGAGGCTGCTTTCCGCTACCGTCAGCTCTCGGCTAATTTGTTGGTAAGCGCGAGATAAATCTGCCAGCCGCTGAATTTCGGCCTGAAGCTGCTGCACCCCTTGGTTGAGAGCCTGATCCTGGGTTCGCAGGACCTGGATTTGGTTGGCGGTATCCACCAACTGCTGCATCAGATTGAGGCTGACTGTGCCCTGGTACCCTAGGGTGTCGGCATCTATCGGTGAACCAACCAGGCGCTGGGCCTCAGCGGCCAGTAGCGGCAACAGCTTTTGTCGCTGGTCTTCTAGGGCTTCGATGATCGGCGTATCGATTTGGAAACGGGCTGACTCAGTGGCAATGGTCTGTTCTAGCTGACGCAACTGGCCCAGCAGGGTTTGGTAGTTGGGCGACTCGTTCAGGTTGGCGATTCGAATGGCGGTATCAGGGTCAAAACCCACTTGGTAGTATAGATTGTCGTAGAGCGACTGTTGGGACGCCAGCTGCACCCTAAGATTTTCCTGCTGTGCCAACATTTGATTCATGCGCTCGGTGACGCTAGCGCTGGTGGCACCGACATCGACCAGGTCGTAGCGCTTTTGAAACTCACTGAGGTTGTCCTCGATGGATGTGACCTCCTGCCACTTCTCCTGGAGTTGATCGTCTAGGAAGGTCAATCCTCGGCGTAGATCGCCCTGGCGGCTGTCGACGCTGTAGTCGATAAAACCCTCTACTACCTGGGTCAGCACAAAGGCTGCCATCTCTGGATCACTGGCCTTATAGCCAATCTGCAATACTTTAGACTCACCGTCCTGGATGATGCTTAGACCGGCAAGCAATCGATTGTAGGTAATCTCGGGGTAGCGCTGTTGAATATTCTCTACAATCGGCTCGAGCACCGCCGGGCCCCGCAGCACGCGAATTTGGCTGATGTAGTCAAGGCCTGTTCCCCTAGAACCGTTGAAAATGTAGGTGGGTACACCCAGGCTAAGGGGTGGGTTAGCGGAGTTTACTGGTTCTACCAGCAGGTTGGCGCTGCCGCTGTAAACCGGTGGTTGGCTTAGGTGGCGGTACATCAATCCGGCGAAGGACAGCACCGCTACCCCTAAAAACACACCGGCTCGCCGCTGTAGAATAGTTATCCATCTGCCCAGGTCGAAGTCATCCTCCTGCCTGTCAACCACGGTCGAGGGAACCATGGGTATGTAGCCATTTTGAAAACGGCTATGGCCATTGGTGCCACCGTTGGTGCTGGTACTAGGGGGGGTAGGAGAAGGCATGGATAGTAAAGAGGCAGCGTTTAGCTAAAGCAGAAGCAATGACAGTGTGCTCTGGATCGTGGAGTTAGCCATGGCTATGCTGACAGCGATATCGCTGTATCCAGCGAATCATTAAGAGAGTAGTAGGACTGACTGGGCAATGGTTATGCAAATCTTCCGGGAAAGCTCCTAGATGTCTTCTATCGCGGTTAGTGACGATTCCCCAGAGTCGATCATGTTATAGCTCAAAACACCGTAAAAACTACGCACATTTCGTTATGTCAACCTTAAGTGAGGCTAGGCGTAGTTTAACTCTCTAGGAGCGACTGTGCACGGCTCTAAAACCCAAAGATGCTGAGAATGGCGGCTACGGCGGTTATGGGGCTCAGCACCAGTCGAAGGGTATCCCCAGCAGCAGCTATGGTATTGCGATCAACCATAACTACATCATTAGGGCGCAGAACGGGGTTGGTGGTTTCGTTGGCCGGGGCCGCCAAATTTACCTCTATTGTACGTTGGTCGACGGTGCCGTTGGGATTGAGCCGAACCAGTTCCACCTTGGAGGATTGGGCGCGGCTATTCTGAAAGCCCCCGGCGGCTAAGATGGCCTGGTTGAGGGTGGCGTTGGCGGGTAACGTGACACTGCCCGGTCGAGCTACTTCACCCACTACTTGAACGGGCATTTCCGTCGGCGAAAAGTTGGCGCTGGAAATAGCTATCGACTCTTCGGGGGAGATCGATAGCGCCGTTGGCACCAGGATCGTATCGCCGTCGCGCAGGCGCACGTCCTGGCTAATGTTGCCGGTGCGGATCAGCTCCCACAGATTAGTGGTCAGGACGGCCTCCCCCTGACCCTGGGGGCGTTTTACCTGAATATCTTTGATGTTGGCCTGCTGGGTAATACCGCCAGCGGTCTGAAGCACCTGGGTCAGACTGGGCCACTGTCGCCCGCCGCCGCCGTCGCTGGTTTCTAGGTCAATAGTATAG
>JBGSNT010000318.1:0-4136 GCA_041739575.1 Nodosilinea sp.
AGATTGGGCTACGGGTAACGGGGGACACATAATCTTTGGGGGGAGAACTTATTATGACAAGTACATCGGGCCGTCCCGGATTTGTCAACTACTTGGTCTGAGATCGACAGTTCCCGTCAGCGGACTGAGCTACTCGACCCCTGTGTTTCCTGCACCCAGAGACTCTGTTTGCAATGGACTATCAACCAATTCAGCTCTCCCTCGAGCAGATTCAGCAATTTCAGGCCGATGGCTTTTTGATTCTGGAGAACTTTCTGCCTCTAAACTTCGCCGAGCGTCTGGCCAGACGCCTGGAGCCGATGTTCCACGGCGAGTTTGAGACGGGCATTTACCCCGACGAGTGGCACTGGCGGCCCCGCATGAGCCTGCCGGATATCACTCGCGAGATCTGCAACGGCTGGAAGAGCGATCGCACCATCGCCAGCCTGGTGCTCTCGTCAGAAATCGGTCGCCTCAGCGCCACGTTAGCCGGGTGGGGCGGTGCTCGCATCGGCCAGGACAGTCTGTGGATGAAGCCCCCCGGTGCCCAGGCGATCGCCATGCACCAAGACGGCGTCTACATCGACTTTTTAGAGCCCGCCCAGATGATGACCTGCTGGGTCGCCCTCGATCGCGCCACCGCCGCCGACGGCACCCTGATGTATGCTCGGGGCTCCCACAAGTGGCCAATCAGTGACGTTGTGGGCGAGTTCCACGCCCCCACCAAAGACTATCGCTGGGCCATGCTCCAGGCCGCCGAAAATGCGGGAGTCCCTGAACCTGAGCTGGTTGTGGTCGATGTGCCCGCCGGGGGCTGCGCCTTCCACCACGGGCGCACCTGGCACGGCCTCGGCCCCACCACCCGCACCGAGGGCATGTTTAACAGTATTGGGTTGCATACCATTCCCGCCTCGGCCCGCTTTCACCCCACCAACCCCCAGGGCTACATCTACGGTCGCTACAAGCGCGTCAACGACACCGAAATGGATGAGAGCTTTTTCCCAATTTTGTGGCGCAACGATGGTTACCGCAGCCCCCACCTGGCGGAGTATTGCGAGGATCCGTTGGGTTCAGCGATGGCGATCGCCTGACGATTTTGGATTGGCGATTTCGGATTGGCGATTTCGGATTTTGGATTGTTGGCGAAGACCCCGGCGGTGGGCTATGGCCATAGCGAAAGCGATCGTCCATCCCAAAAGCTATCTGCGGCCTAACCCACCCTACCGCCCCAAAATCCAAAATCTAAAATCCAAAATTTCCCCCACCTCCCCTACCCACCCACCCCTATGTCCACCAAAACCTGGAACGGCATGCCCTTTGGCGGTTTAACCGAAGACTTTGACCCCCAGTGGTTGCTGACGCCCGAACAGCAGGAACTCCAGTCGAAGCTGATTGAGCTGTGTGCGGCGGTGCTGCGGCCCAATGCGATCGCCTCCGATCGCGGCCTGATCTACCCCCGCGAGAATTTTGAGGCGCTGGCCTCCCTGAGGTTACTCAGTCTGTTTGTGCCCAAGGAGTGGGGCGGGCTGGGCGAAAACCACGTCTGCGCCGCCATGGTGGTCGAAACCATCGCCCGCTATGGCTGCCCCAGCACGGCGATGTGCTTCACGATGCACTTAGGGGCGGTAGCGGCAGCGCTATTTCGTGCCCATGAGAGTCCAGAGCTGCAAAGCCTGCTGAAGCGATTGGACAGCGAGGTGCTGATCGGTACCCTCTCCTACTCCGACCCCGAGACCGGATCCCATTTCTGGTACCCCGTTTCCTCCAAGGCGACCGCTACTCCCGATGGCTGGCAGGTGAATAAGAAAGCCTCCTGGACAACTTCGGCGGGCTTTGCTGACTGGTACATTGTGCAAACTACCAGCCCCCACTTCGACGGCGATTTCTCTGACCTGTCCTGCTTTTTAATCTATGCCGAAGAAGTCCAGGCCGAGCCCCACAAGTGGGATGCCCTGGGTTTACGCGGCAACCAGTCGGGCACGCTGCTGGTGGATGGAGTGACGGTACCGCGCGATCGCATGGTCGGCCCCGAGGGCGACGGCACCTCGTCCAACGATGAGATTGTGGACCCCTTCTTTTTGCTCTGCTCGTCGGCCTGCTGGAATGGGATTGCCCTGGGTGCGATCGACATCGCCAAGGCCCACGTCACCCGCAAAAAGCATGTCGATGTCGGCATGCGCGTGGCCGACTACCCCACCATTCAGGACTACTTCGGCGAGGCGATCATGGACACCAGCGCCTGCCGCATGTTCTCTTTCTCGATGGGCCAGCTGATGGATCAGCTCACCAACGGCTGCGACTGGACCATCCATGCCGACACCAGCGCCCTACCCCGGGCCGCCTACCTGCACTGGTACTGGCAGATCAAATTTGAGGCGGCCAAGAACGTGGCCCACGTGTGCGACAAAATGCTCCATGCCTGCGGCGGCTCCGGCTTTAAGAAAGACATGGAAATCGAGCGCTACCTGCGCGACGGCAAGGCGGGCTGGGTGATGGGGCCAACCAACGAAGTGCTGCGACAGTTCGTCGGTAAGTCGGCCCTGCTGGGTTTCGAGGCGTTGGACTACTGGAACCAGTCGGTGAATGAGCGGGTGCTGCACAACGAGCTGAAGAAAATGGACGCCGACGCGAAGCGCAAGCTGGCTGAGTCGCTGCTGGCTGACCTAGCGGAGGCCGATGTAGAGTCTCCCGTTCCGGCGGGCGTTGCCTAATTCATCCCCTCTTGGGAGGGGTGCCCGAAGGGCGGGGTGGGTTAGTGCAAGGTCTGGGCTAACCCACCCCTACCCCTCCCAGGAGGGGATAATCGTCAATCCCTTTGCCCATCCACCCTCTATTCATCCATCTACTCAACTATCCATCCAGGAGCGTATCCCATGACCATTGCCCAAGAACGTCCCACCGCGATCGCCGTTGCCCACCCCCTCGAACCCCTCACCCCCGAGGAAATTGCCGCTGCGGTCACAATTTTGCGCCAGGAGAAGTCTCTGGGTGCGACGACCCGCTTTGCCACCGTCACCCTGAATGAGCCCGCTAAGGAAACGGTGCTGGGCTTTAAGCCGGGGGATCCTATTGAGCGGGAAGCTTTCGCCATCATTCTCGACAACGCCACGGCCCAGACCTACGAGGCGATCGTCTCTATCACCGAGGGCAAGGTCATTTCCTGGGAACACATTCCCGGTGTGCAGCCGCCGATCATGCTGGATGAGTTCATTGAGTGCGAGGAGGCGGTCAAGGCTTGCCCAGAGTTTCAGGCGGCGATCGCCAAACGCGGCATTACTGACACCAGCCTGGTCATGGTCGACCCCTGGTCTGCCGGTAATTACGGCCTGGCTGACGAAGAGGGCGTGCGCCTCTCCCGTGCCCTCTGCTGGGTGCGAGCCAACCCCACCGATAACGGCTACGCCCGCCCCATCGAGGGCGTTATTCCCGTCGTCGATCTCAACAAGATGGAGGTGGTTCGGGTCGAAGACTACGGCGTGGTGCCCCTACCCCCCAAGGACGGCAACTACACGCCGGAATACGTCAAAAACTACCGCCAAGATCTCAAGCCCCTCGAAATTATTCAGCCCGAAGGCCCCAGCTTCACCGTCGAAGGCCACCAGATCCGCTGGCAAAAGTGGAAAATGCGCATCGGCTTCACCCCCCGCGAAGGCCTGGTGCTCTACACCATCAGCTACAACGACGATGGCGAAGAGCGGCCCATTCTCTACCGCGCTTCCCTGGCGGAGATGACCGTGCCCTACGGCGACCCCCAGCCCCACCACTACCGCAAAAACGCCTTTGACGTAGGCGAGTACGGCGTCGGCACCCTGGCCAACTCCCTCACCCTGGGCTGCGACTGCCTGGGCGAAATCCACTACTTCGACGCCTTTATGACCAACTCGCGCGGCGAGGTGGCCCAGATCGAGCACGCCGTCTGCCTGCACGAAGAAGACTTTGGCGTGCTCTGGAAGCACGTGGACTGGCGCACCGAAGAGACCGAAGTGCGCCGCTCTCGCCGCTTGGTCGTCTCCTTTATCGCCACTGTGGGCAACTACGAGTACGGCTTCTTCTGGTACTTCTACCAGGACGGCACGATTCAGTACGAGGTCAAGCTCACCGGCATGGTCAGCACCGCCGCCGTGCCCCCTGGCGAAGTGCCTAAATACGGCACCCTG
>JBGSNT010000347.1:0-25378 GCA_041739575.1 Nodosilinea sp.
ATTTGCCTCGGCATATTCTTGAATTGCAGCCCCAATATCACCAATTCTTGCCCCCGGCTTGATTTCAGCAATCCCCCGCATCATCGATGCTTGAGTGGCTTCAACCAGTTTCCGGGCGGTTGCGGATACATTGCCAACTAGAAATGTTTTAGACGTGTCGCCATGATAACCGTCTAGGCGTGGTGTCACATCAATATTGACAATATCTCCGTCTTTGAGAATCTGCTTTGGATTCGGAATTCCGTGACAAACCACCTCATTAACGCTGGTGCAAATTGAACTCGTAAACGGGGGATGACCAGGGGGTGCGTAGCCAAGGGTGGCACTGATTGCCCCATGGGCTTGCATCCAACGCGCTGCCTCATCGTTTAAAGCTTGCGTACTCACCCCAGGTTGCACCATTGATTCCAGATGCTTGAGGAGGTTCGCAGCAAGCTGTCCAACCCGCCGCATCTTGCCTAATTCTCTACTCGAAAGCAAGACAAGGCCTGTAGGGCCCTGGGGTTGGACAAAATCTCCGGCGATCGAGAGCAAATTCTGACAATTCATGGATAAAGCCTTGATTACTCGTGCTATGCTATGCTAGCACAGCATGGCATAGCACAACACAGGCTAGGCTAATACTGGTATCTTGGAAGCAAGAAAACCAGAAGTGAAGCTTAAAATGGGCGGTAAGACAGACTTGGAGCGAGTGGTTGCTTACGTTTCTCCAGAGTTAAAGCAAGAACTGGAGGAATGGGCGCAGACAGATGAAAGATCTGTCTCTTGGCTAGTTGCAAAATTGATTGATAAGTCTTTGCAAGAACGCCGAAAACAGCGAAGTGCTTCGGAAGTAGTCAACATGCGCTGAAGCTAGAGTTCTTGTAGAGTAGACTGCTTTCTTTGTACTTACATTGACTTAGCTCTCAAGCGGGGTAGGCCTTCTGATTGACAAAAAAAGGCCACTCGAGGGCTGACCTCCTTCAGCATTTGCCGTCGCACAGTGTACTCGACGTCTTATGGGCTATCGAGCCCTTCTCGGTCGCTATTGCAGTACAGGCTTCCAAGTGCTTTTGGTCTTCAGCTGTCATAGTGAGTCATCCCTGGGGCTACCCTTCCACTCTCCCCATTAGTACGGTTTTCATGAAAGTGGGATGCTCCCGGTCGCCATGACATAGACGCGGTGACCCCGCACCTAACGCTTGCCCGAGAGGAAGCAATGCTCGCTCACTTCCAAATTAGCAAAGCCCCGTTCACTCGTCTGACGACGTTTGCCCGAGCGAGAGTGGATCCAGTCGCTGTGGCGTAGCCTCGGGTGAAAGGGAATGGCCTTGGGTAACAGTAAGAAGCCATACCACTTCCGACCTATAAACTCTCGGTCGCCTGTAAAGCAATGAATTGGGGTGTTAGGAAAGAGCTGCCCGAAGGACGTGGTAATTCCTAGCTCACCTCCTCACCACTCACCTTGTCAAATCCCCAGCTAGTAAAGCTTTCTGCTCCCCTTACTCTGTTTTTGTTCCTGTACTTTGGCTTGGGCCAATCCCTTATCGTTCAAAGCCTCTACCGTGTCTGATGGAACTGTTGCTATGACTTGCGTGAGCCGAGTTGACCTGTCGATTGACTATGGCAACTAAATCGCCCAAATTCTTTAGTAGTGCCCGATCAGCGAGTTGAAATCTGCCACTACTGATACCCGTAACCTCCCCAGGATTTTCCTTTGCCCTAGATCGCTCCACCCGCTCAATCAGCCGATCCAAATCTTCCGAGACATACAGCCTCAAATCCCGCTTTACCCGGCTCACCGCCACATAAAAGCTCTCCCGCCCTACATAGCGATCCAGCGCCCCAATCACCCGCTCCGCCGACTTGCCCTGAGCGGCATAAGTGGTGCTGACCAGCGCATAGTCCAGATGCGCCAGCTCCGAACTCTCGATGCACCCAAACTCCCCCCGCCCCCCGCGAATCATCACCTGCCCCTCCTCCAGCCCCACCACCTCAAACTCCTGGCCATTGCGCCGCCCCAGGGCATGGTCATTGCGCGTCCACCGCAGGCGATCTCCCACCGCAATCTCCATTTCCTCCACCTCATAAACCGACTTTCGCCGAATCTGAGCTGGCTCCACCTGCAACGCCTCCCCCAATTGCCCCCGCAGCATCAGCCCATTGCTGTGGTTATCCGTCGCCAGCACCTCGTAGCGCTGCCCCTTTTCTAACCCCAGCCGCTTGTAGCTGGTCTGGGGAATCAGCACATTTCCCGGCTGAAAATGGTGGGTATAGCTGGCCTGGGTCTCCGTCAAATCTCTCGCCTTCAGCCGCTTCACCGTCAAACTCTGGCCCAGGGTACCTTCTGCTTTTAGGCCATCTCGCACCAGCTGAGTAATTGCTAACCGCTCCTGGTTGGTGCCTGCCAACAGCAGGGTCTTCTGGCGCTCATCTGGAGCCAAGGCCAGATAGTCGCGGGCGATCGCCGCCACCCTCGCCTCCTGACTACTCACCTGCTGAATGTACGGCTTCAACTGCCGTACCCCCGCCGCAATCTCCCCAGCGGCAATCAGGTCAACCCCCGCCTTAATCTGCTGGTTCTTCTGCCGCAAGGACTGGGTGAGGTAGGCCGTTGCCATCCCCGCCTGCTGCAAACTCTTGAACGGGTTCCCCGCCTCCACCGCCGACAGCTGCCGGGTATCTCCCACCAAAATCACTCTTGCCTGCTGCTCCTGGGCCTTGGTCACCAAAGCCAGAGCGTCTTTGGCACTCAAGAGCCCCGCCTCGTCTACCACCCAAACCTCAGGCTGAGCCAGGTTGGGTTCCACCGGTTGAGCACACAGCAACGCCGCCACCGTTTCCACCGGCTGAATTTGGGCCGAGTCGCCCAACGCCTTCGCCGCCTCCGCACTGGGGGCAAAGCCCCGGACGGTGTAGCCCTGCGACTCCGCAATCTGACGAAACTGATTGAGGGCATAGCTCTTCCCTGCCCCAGCCACCCCCTGCCAGGCAATGACGCGATCGCGGGTTGTGGCCGCCAACATCACCCCCTGCACCTGCCCCTCGGTCAGGCCCTGATCGCGCAGATGTGCTTCTACCAAGTCTGGAGAAGCAATAGCCCCCACATCCCCCCGACCATCCAACACCGTGCGAATCGTGTCCAACTCCCGCAGCACCGCTGTCTGAGTAGTCAGCCGCTGATCATGGGTGTGAATCACCTCCGGATCGGTATCCAAGGTCTGTTGCACGTCATCAAAGCACTGCTGCCCCAGATGGTTCTCCAGGGCAAACCGCTCCACCTGCTCGCGCTGGAAAACCGCCTCCCGCTCGGCGCAGTGGGTGAGCCCCGCTTGGGTGGCCCGCTTTGGCTGGCTCTGCCAATCCATCTGCTGAGGCTGGGGATGTTCCAGCTTTAGCGTCTGGGCCTGCTGCTGCCAGTAGGTGCGTAGCTCTTCCCGAGGGATTTCCTTGCCTTTAGGGGCACGGGTCATAAGGGTGGCCAGCTCTCGCTCCTGGGCCGTCGCATTCTCCTCCACCGCCGCTAGAATTTGCTCCCGCCGTTTGGAGAATGTCTGGAGGTCGTCGGATTGATACCCCCGGAGTTCAAACTGGCCGTTTGCCCTGGGCTCAATGCCATAGCCCAGGCGCTGTACCTCCACTGCCAACTCGTTCTGGTAAATCATCCCCAACAGCTTTTGCTGCTTGAAGAGGATGTCGTTATGGAGCGACTGCCAACGGCCATTGGTTAACTGCGTGGCATTGATCACCACACAATGGGTGTGCAGCTGCGGATCCTTCTCGCGGGAGGTGTCGTGGTGGAACTGGGCGACGATCAGGTTGCCGGTGGCGATTGCCTGCCGTCCCTCCGGCGTCCGCACCCGCGTTTGGGCATAGCGCTCCTCGATGATGGCCAGAGTGCGCACCACCGCTGTGCGATGGGCCTGCTCGATCGCCTCATTTCCCCCAACCAGAGCCGCCAGGCTGATGCTCTTGGGCGCACTAAAGGTCAAATCCAGCCCGGCCCGATGACGCTCCGGGTCGATCTTTCGACCCGATAGGGTCTGGTGCCCTTGGGGATGAGAACCATGGAGCAGATTCTTGAAGTCGCCTCCCTGCACCTGGCCCGCTAGCCCCAGGCTCTTAGCCCCCTGGCCCCACCAACCGGAGTGGCCCTGGTTCTCTTCGCTGGTGTAGTAGTTCTCGGCGGTGTAGTAAGTTTCGCCCTGGTTGGCGCTGATCACCGTCAGACTGAGCATGGCTGACCTCCTAGCTTTCTACCAGGCCCTGGCGCTTGCGGATTTCCTGAATCAGCGCCTTACGATTTTCCAGCGCTTGCGGCCCCCGAGCATTGGCCTGCTCCAGAGCAATGGTCTCCAGCAAAATCTGGAGCCCTTGGAACTGCACTTGCAGCAGCTCCATTCGAGCTTTCAGATCATCTACCTGCCGTTCCAGTTCGCGGCGCTGCTGACCATCGCGCATCATCAGGCGAATAATACTGGCGGCGGGTAGACCCAGCCGATTGGCCTCTTTTTCGACGATCGCTGCCTCTTCGAGGGGCAGCGAGACGCTAAATCCTTTACCCATGAGCTTTTCCGTGAATTCGTCAGTGATTCGTAAACGACCGGCCATTGGCTCCCATGCCTGGAACCCTTGATATTGCGGGGTTTCGGCAACCCCCTGGCCCAGGGCTGGGCGTGGTGTGTGAAACGCGGAGCTACGAAACGCAGTGGAGTGGCGTAGCCCCCAGGGCAGCCCATCATGCTTTTGTCAGGGCATTCCCTGGGGAGAATACAAGGGGCAATACTCTCTGTTTTAGCCCACAGAAAATGTCAGTTCTGCTCAGCCTGGCGAGCTGCAAAGTTTGTTTTTATTCATCAATCTATTGATCGGAATCTGCACCCCATAAAAGGAGAAGTCGTGAATAAGTCGTTATCAAGTCGTGAATGACTCAGTGATTCTAGAACTCTGCCAGAGTCTGGCTAGACAAGTCGTGAATAAGTCGTGAATGAAATTCATCGGCCATCAAAACGATGATGGATTTTGCTGAAGATGACAATTCAGTCGTTATTAAGTCGTGAATAAAAACGACAACTCAAAATACAGATATCTATCAACCAGCTTTAAGGAATTCTTGCATCTTCAAGTTGTTGATTAAACGCTGTCATTGACATTCAAACTATGACCCACATCATTCAGACCTACATCGACATGGGCAGCTCCGCCACCAAGTGCCTCTACTGGCAGGGCCAGCCATACCTGCTGCACCTCGACCCCCAGGTAGCTCGATTGAACCCAGCTCGGCTCGACCGGCTGATGCTGGGCGGGCTGACCAGCCAAGAACCGGAGGACAGCGCCTATGTGATGGTGGGCAATAGTGCCTATGCCATTGGGGCCTTGGCGATCGCCCAAAAAGGTGACTCGGGTCTCGCCCTGCCCAAGCGCGATCGCGCCGTCTACAAAATTCTCGCCACCCTCGGCGTCATCGCTGAGAAAACTCTGGCAGCTCAGGATTCTGACAGTCCGGGTTGTGAGTTCACCGCTCAACTGGGTCTGCTGCTGCCGCTGGAAGAATATTGGCAAGACCGCAAGGAGTTGAAGGCTCAGATTCTGGGAGCCATTTCAGACTTCAGCTTTCGAGGTCGGTCTTTATTTGGACAGCTAGAGCGCATCGAGATGCAGCCAGAGGGGGCCGGACTTTACCTGGCCAAGGGGTTGCAGCTGGCCAGAGCGGGGGTGGGCATTCGAGACTCCACCGTTGTCGTCCTGATGTTTGGCCACCGCAATCTCTCGATCCTCACCTTCGAGAAGGGCAGCACGCCCCAGGAAACCAACAGCACCTCCCAGGGGCCAGGATTTGTGGAATACCTGAAGCAGTGTGCCACTGAACTGCCGGGTGTAGCGCCGGATGATCCGGCGCTACTAGAAGCGGTTTTGCAGGGGCACCCCACCTTCCACGTCCCAGGCCGCAAGGAAGCCCTCGACCTGGCTAAGGCCTGTAGCTATGCTCGGGAGTTCTATCTGGATCGGGTGAACCAGTTTTTGGTGGAATGGCTGCCCTCCGCTGAGGTGGAGGTAATTGTCGGCGGGGGTGCTGCCTACTTTATTCGGCCAGAACTGGAACAGTTTTTTGACCAGCGCGGGCTTGCCCAGCAGATTACCTGGGCCGAAGCCCTGAGACAGGAGATGACCGATGTGCTGCGGGGCCAGGATGGCACAGCTGAACCCGACTTGATCACCAGTGTCCGCTGGGCCGATGTCTATGGGTTGTTCAAAACATTTATGTACAGCGCCAAGCCAACCCAGGCTCGCTAGCGCCAAACTCTCCCCAATCGCAGCAAAGATAAGGAACCAGAGGAATGACCCAAACATCAGAAACAAAAGCCCGAATTCAGTACTCCAGCCGGGATGAGCTGGATATCGCAGTGATTGGCTACTGCCGAGGGAGATCGCGCCATGACCTCCATGCCCGGATGCGATCGGCGCTGAATGGCTGCTATGGGCCGTTTGCCATGGCAGCAGTTCAGGCTTCCCAGGATGAAATTCGGTGGCAGGCAATGCGATCGATTCAGCAGTTGACGACTCAGATTCTAGAAATCAAGGAACGGTTTCTGCCGGAGTTGGAAGCCTTCGATGATTCGATAACGCCACCCAAGGTAGTGCTTCCAGGGGTCGAGCCATATCCACGCCATTTGCCATTAGCCAATGGCTCTACGGCATCCACCACAGCAGCACCCATCAAAACGGTGACTGACCCAGGGCCGGTGGATCAGCCACTGCGGGAGTTCTTGGGCGACGATGCCGCCATCATGGCGGGGCTCAACCCTTTCATCAATGACTTAACGTGAACCTGCCGCGACCCAGGACACCTATCTCCGTTGACCGCAAGACCCAGGAGCAGATTGCGGGAACGGCGGTGCTGCTGCTGGAGCGGTTTTGCCAAGGGCAGCACCGGGGGCAGCGGGTGTTCGAGGGCAAGCAGTTCTACACGATTGTGGAGCGGGGGCGCGATCTGAATATCGAGTTTAGGGGCGATGCCGACCACCTGCCGGAAACAATTCTCACGTTGAGGACGCATCGGCAGGGTGGGCAGACGTTTTACGAGATTGACGCCTGGCTGACCCAGGCAGATGTCCAGCGATTTGCCATTATTCGGCAGGAGCTACACAAAGATCTAGGGGATCGTCCAATGTCGTTAAGGCAAGCCAACGGATCAGTTCTCAATTGACGTATCATGACCTAAATGTTGTCACCCGTGCATACTCACATTCTTGCCATGATAGCCGCTAAAACCCCAACCAGACGACACTGGGAACTGTTCAAGGCTTATAAGGCTAGGATTTCGAGACAAATGGAGCCGGAAGAGTTCCTAGAGTACTGGTTTGTCACCTACGACGAATTAGCGGAATTGTGCGGGCGCTCTAAGAGCACCGTGGCCCACTGGTTCTCACAGGGAGAGCATCGCCGCGAGCCATCCGAGGCAGATAGGCGGCGACTGGCCGAAGTTCATGCTCTTTGGAGCCAGTTTGAAAACGAACCCTCCCATCTCCGAGAGATCTGGGAACGAAAGCGGAAGCGAAAACGAGATTAGATGTTGTCATCTGTGCATTGGTTTGTTGCCCTGATGGCAACTTCAAAACTATTGTGGTCTTAAAGCGACTTTGTCTGCTGGGCACAGCTAGAACGCTCAATATCCTCAAGACCCTTTAGTACTCCTTATGTGGTGAAGCACAATGACCCAACCTCCGGCTAACTATCCAAAGGATCCCCGCTCTCCGCTTTTGCCCATTGCGATGGAAGATGTACCGTCTGGGCGAGAGCCGCTACGCCATCTGCTAATTGGCTCCCCGAGGGGTGTTACGAGCACTATCCATAATCTCTATGGGCTTGGCTATGCCGAGGTGGGAATATGGAGCCCGCTCCTACCCACCCCTAATCCTGGGGAAGTCATGTCTATTCTGACTCGGTATATTCTTCTGGAGTGATAGCTCAAGCCTGCCTGCTCAATGACTCACTAAAGCTGGCTCTTGCAATGGCTAAACAGGGCGCTATGGAATTGGCAAGAGCTGCTGAATGCGGCTGATCAGATCCTTCATTCGGAAGGGCTTTTGCACCCAGCCGTTGGCGAGCTGCTGGAGCTTCGTGGTTTCTAGGGTGGCGGGCAGGCGGGCGGTGACAATCAGCACGGGGCAGGTGTTGCCCTGAGATCGCAGCGATCGCAGCACTTCCTGTCCATCTAACCCTGGCAACCCCAGATCGAGCAAAATCAGCTGGTAGTCATCGGTGGCGACTTCGGCCAGGGCGGTGGGGCCGTCGTTGGCGATCGCGGCTCGATAGCCCGCCTGCCCCAGCCCCTTCTGCATGAAGGCCGCAATTTTGGGCTCATCTTCGACAATTAACACGTGGCACACGCACCGTATCTCCAGATACCAACAGGGCCGCTGCCTTCATATAACGGCATCATCCTAAGCTGGGGATAAGGTGATTATGAGAGCGTTCTTAGATTAGGGAACAGGGGAGAGGTGGCCGGTATTAGCTGGCTGGGGGCAGCAGGCGGTAGCCCATGCCGCGCACGGTTTCGATCAGCTGGCTGCCCAGCTTTTTGCGCAGGTAGCCCACATACACATCCACGACATTCGAGCCGGGTTCGTAGTCGTAGCCCCAGACCAGATCGAGCAGGTGCTGGCGGCTGAGCACCTGCTCGGGGTGGCGCATAAAGGTTTCCAGCAGGGTGAATTCGCGGGCAGAGAGGTCGATGGGTTTGCCCCCGGCGGTGACGCGGCGGGTGCGCAGGTCGAGGGCAATGTTGCCAAAGGTAAGAACAGAGGCATTGGGTTCGCTAGCGACCGGGTTAGTACGCAGGCGGGCGCGAATGCGTACCAACAGTTCTTCAAAGCGAAAGGGTTTAGTCAGGTAGTCGTCGGCCCCCAGCTCGAAGCCTGCCACTTTGTCGTCGATGCCGCTGCGGGCGGTGAGAATGATCACCGGGGCCTGAAAGCCCTGGCCGCGCAGGGCTTGGAGCAGGTCGAGGCCGTTTTGTCCCGGCAGGCCCAGATCCAGCAGCATCAGGTCGATGTTGCCGTCGAGGGCGATCGCCGCCGCATCTTCGCTGTTGCTGGCGGGGGTGGTGGTGAAGCCGCTGGCCTGGAGGCCCTTGGCCAAAAAGTCGGTAATGCGAGATTCGTCTTCGACGATGAGAATGTGGGTCATGGCTGCGACTCCAAACGGGCCTCCGGCTGGGGCAGGTCGAGGGGGAGCACGAGGGTGAAGGTAGAGCCTTGCCCCGGCTGGCTGACCAGCTCAATGGTGCCCTGGTGGCTGTCGGCCACGGTTTTGACAATGGCCAGACCCAGCCCCGCCCCCTCGGATTTGCGGTAGGTATTGGCGGCACGGGCAAAGCGGTCAAAAATGCGGGCCTGGTCGGCGGGGGCAATGCCTTCGCCCGTGTCGCGTACCCAGAGGCGCACCTGGCCGCCCAGGGTGGTAGACCCCAGCTCGATGGTGTCGGTGGGGCGGGTGTGCTGGGCGGCGTTGCGGGCCAAATTTAGCAGGGCTCCGGTGAGTCGCTGGCGATCGCCCACCATCACCCCCCGGCCCCGGCTGCCCAGCTGCCACTGGCGATCGGCCAGCACTGACACTTTGGCGAAGATTTCCTCGGTGAACTGGGCCACGTTGATGGTTTCGAGCTGCAAAAAGTTGGGCTGCTCGGCCTGGGCCAGCAGCAGCAGGTCGTTGGCAAAGCGGCTCATGCGATCAATTTCGTCCATCACCAGGGCCAGGGTGGCGGCGCGCTCTTCGGGGTCGTCGCCCATGACCTCCAGGTGGCCCTGGATGATGGTGAGGGGGGTAAATAGCTCGTGACCAGCGTCGTTGATGAAGTTGCGCTGGCTCTCAAAGGCGCTCTGCACCCGGTTCATCATGGCGTTGAAGGTGCGGCTGAGCTCGGCCAGTTCGCCCGTGCCCTGAACCTCCAGTCGGCGCGACAGATCGGTTTCGCTGATGCTGCGGGCGGTGGTGGCCAGGTTTTGCACCGGCTTGAGCAGCTGCTGGCTGGCCAGCCAGGCCAGCAGAAAGGAAAGGACAACCACGCCAATGGCCACCTTGGTGAACACATAGACGCTGGCAAAGGCCTCGGTGCGCTCTCCAGCCGTGAGGTGAGCCACGACAAAGACTCCCTGGGGCATGTCGTTGGTCTCTAGCACGTAGGTGGTATACAACACGCTGCCCACTTTGGGGTCAGGAATATTTACCCTGCCATGGGTGGCATTATGCAGGGTCGTCCACTGTTGCCCCAGCTCAGAGCTGGGGCCAATGACATCAGGCAGTGATCGCGGATTCGACCGAAAGAATTCACCATTGAGAATGACGATGTGATAGTTGTCGTCTTCGGGGGTGTTGGTGTCGAGAAAGTCTTTAACAAATTCCTCTAGCGCTTCGTTAGTTTCAGGGGTGGCGGCATCCCAGGCGGTGTAGGTCTCGGCGAAGTCCTCCAGTTCTTCTTGCAGGTCGGCCTGCACCCGGCTATCGACCTCGCGAAACAACAGCGCCCGAAAGATCGGCACGGCTACGCCCACCGCCGCCAGCATGGTTAAGGCATAGATCAGCAAAATGCGGGTGCGGGTCTCCCCCATCAGGCGTTGCCAGGGCGGCTTTAGGGGGAGCGACGACGGCAGGGCGGGCAGAACGGCAGAACTTTTCAAGGTGTCAGCCCAGAATAAGAAAAATTGATGGGCGGATCTCCAATTTTATGGGGAAATTTTATGGCGGCAAATAAAAATATTGCTGGCTGAGCTGTGCCAGTTTGTGGATTGATTGAGGTGCGATCGCGCTGTCCCTTGACTGTATCGTCGTTGCGTCACCCGCCAATAGCCCGCAAGCCATGGGTTTACGCCGCCCCCAATGCCCCCACCGGGGATAGATGGATCTCTATTCTGACTCACGTAGTACCGGTTCGAGAGAACGAGACTACAGACATTTACGCAACTGGCCCAGGGCCATCCGGCAGGGTTCCCGACATAAGGAAATTCTCATGGTCAGCTCATGACCGCTCATGAAGTGGGTCTCATAAACACTTCATGCCAGCCTTATAAAGCTCGGGGAAAGTAAGGGTCATTGAGCGCGGTCAATCAGCTCCCCTGCCTCACTCGTTTCCTCACTCGGAGAATCGGCTATGCGTGTATGTGTGATTGGTACAGGCTATGTGGGCCTGGTGACCGGGGCCTGTCTGGCCCACACGGGCCACAGCGTGATCTGCGTTGACAACAATGCCGCCAAGGTCGAACAACTGCAATCGGGCCGGTCGCCCATCTATGAACCGGGCCTGGAGTCGCTCATGCAGTCGGCAATGACGGTCGGAACGCTGACTTTACCACCGATTTGGCCGCCGGGGTGGCCCACGGCGACATCCTGTTTATTGCGGTGGGCACCCCACCCCTGCCCACGGGCGAAAGCGACACCCGCTATGTGGAGGCGGTGGCGCGGGGTATTGGTCAGCACCTCGACGCCCGCTACCGGGTGATTGTGAACAAGTCCACGGTGCCCATTGGCTCTGGCGACTGGGTGCGCAGTTTGATCCTGGAGGCTCTGCTGGAGCGGGATGCTCCCCCGGCCCCCAACGTTGCGGTGGTCAGCAACCCCGAGTTTCTGAGGGAAGGTTCGGCGGTGTACGACACCTTTAACCCCGATCGCATTGTGCTGGGCGGCAGCGACGAGCGTGCCCTGGGGCTGATGAAATCCCTCTACACCCCCATTGTTAGCCGCCAGTTCGCCGTCGATAAGGGCCTGCCCCCGGTACCCGTGGTGACCACCGACCTGGCCTCGGCGGAGATGATCAAGTATGCCGCCAATGCCTTTTTGGCCACCAAGATCAGCTTTATTAACGAAGTGGCGAATATCTGCGATCGCGTTGGGGCCGACGTTACCCAGGTGGCCCAGGGCATTGGCCTCGATTCTCGCATTGGCCCCAAGTTTTTGCAGGCGGGCATCGGCTGGGGCGGCTCCTGTTTCCCGAAAGATGTCTCGGCTTTAGTCCACACCGCCGCCGACTACGGCTACGACGCCACCCTGCTCAAAGCCGCCGTCGCCACCAACCAGACCCAGCGCCTGCGGGTTGTAGACCTGCTGCAACAGAGCCTAAAAATTCTCAAGGGCAAGACCATCGGCCTGTTGGGCCTCACCTTTAAGCCTCACACCGACGACCTGCGGGACGCCCCCGCCTTCGACATCATTGACCAGCTGCTGCGGCTGGGGGCCAAGGTGAAAGCCTACGACCCGCTCTACGTGGACTATTGCCCCGACCACCTTCCCGCCAGTGTGCAGCTCTGCGCCACCCCAGCCCACCTGGCCGCCGGGTGTGACGCCCTGGTGCTGACCACCGACTGGCCCGAATTCCAATCCCTCGACTACGCCGCCCTGGCCCCCACCCTGCACAGCCCCCTGCTGGTGGACGGACGGAACTGCCTCGACCCTGCCGTCATCACCCAAGCCGGACTGGTCTATGTCGGCATCGGTCGCGGCGTACATCCCGCTGGGGTCGCCGCGCCGCGCCCGGTAGAGCATTTGGTGGCCCAGGCTGCGTGATGAGTGATGGGGTGATGGGGTGATGGAGTTATCCCACTCCCCCACTCTCCACTCCCCTATCTCCTCACTTCCCCATCTCCCCACTCCCCCACTCCACACACACACCCATGAAACTCCTCGTCTACTCCCACGACGCCTTCGGGCTGGGAAACATCCGCCGCATGGTGGCGATCTGCGAGTATCTGCTCAAGGCGCTGCCCGATCTGTCTATTTTGGTGATTTCTGGCTCCCCGGCCCTGCACCAACTCAGGCTGCCCGCCGGGCTCGACTATGTGAAACTGCCCTGCCTGGGGCGCGATGAAGCAGGCAACCTGGGCGTGCGATTTTTGAATACTGAGGTGGCAGAGACGGTGCAGCTGCGATCTCAGCTGATTCGCACCGTGGCCGCCCACTTCCAGCCCGATGCGGTGCTGGTGGACAAGAAACCTGACGGCCTCAAGGGCGAACTCCAGGCCACCCTGGACGACCTTCAGCGCTACCGTCCCGACACCCGCAAAATTCTGCTGCTGCGCGACATTCTCGACAGCCCGGAAGCCACCGTGGCCCAGTGGCAGCAGCACAACTACTACACCACCGCTGAAACTCACTACGACCAGGTATGGATCGTCGGCAGCCCCGACATTTTCGACGCGCCGACGGCTTACCAGTTTCCAACCGCGCTGCGGGCCAAGACCCGGTTCACCGGCTACGTGCGCCGGGGGTGCGGCCAGCGCAGTGCATTAGAGGTGCGGCAAGCCCTGGGGTTGAGTGCCGCTGACCCGCTGGTGCTGGTGACTCCGGGCGGCGGCGGCGACGGTGACCACCTGCTCACCACCTATCTGCAAACCCTGGATCTGCTGCCTGCGCACATCCAGCCCACCAGCCTGGTGATTGGCGGCCCAGAGCTGCCCGCCGCCAAAAAGCCCGCCCTGATGGCGCAGATCGAGGCTAACCCCCACACCCACTGGCTCGACTACACCGACGACCTGGCCAGCTACATGGTGGCCGCCGATGCGGTGGTGTCGATGGGGGGCTACAACACCGTGTGCGAGATTTTGTCGCTGGGCAAGCGGGCGATCGTGGTGCCCCGCACCGAGCCCGTGCAAGAGCAGTGGATACGGGCGGAACGCATGGCCGAGATGGGCCTGTTTCAGGCAATTCACCCCGACCAGCTGACGCCCGAAGGGTTGATGCAGGCGCTGCTGTCTCAACTCGCCGCCACCAGCCGACCGCCCTCGACCCAGCTCGACATGGACGCCCTGCCCCGTATTACCAACCTGCTGCTGGGGCTGCTGCGCCCGGAACCCCGCTGTTTTGAGTTACCCCTTCGCTCCCGTTCATTGCCCCCAGTAGAGGTCGCCGTCTGATGAAAAAGCAAACGCTGCTGTTTTATTGCCAACACATCTTGGGCATTGGTCACCTGATTCGCAGTATGGAAATTGTGCGCGGGCTGCTGGCCGACTTTGAGATTTGCTTCGTCAACGGCGGACGGGTAGTGGAAGATTTCCCGATTCCCGCCGGGGTGCAGGTGGTGAATCTGCCTGCGATCGCCACTGATACCGAATTTCAAGAATTGCGGGCGATCGACCCCGACCAAGACCTAGAAGCCGTCTTTGCGACCCGCACGTCAATTTTGCTGGATCTCGTGGATCGCATTCAGCCCGATCTGCTGGTGATTGAGCTGTTCCCTTTTGGCCGACGGCGGTTTTCAACAGAACTCATTCCCTGCATTGAAGCGGCTAAGGCCAGGGGCGCAAAGGTGGTTTGCAGCCTGCGAGATATTGTCGTCACCAAGCAGGATCAGGCCCGCCACGAAGACAAAATCTGCCGCCTGATGAACCAGTATTTTGACCTGCTGCTGATCCACGGTGACCCGACGTTTCAACCGTTGGAGCTGAGCTTTTCGCGGGTGAAGGATCTGCACTGCCCCGTGTTTTACACCGGTTATGTGGTGCAGGAATCGGCAGACATTGAGACAGAACTGCCCCTAGTGGATGGCGACCGCCCCCTAATTTTGGTCAGCGTGGGCGGCGGGCGCTTTGGCCACGAACTGCTGTTTTGTACTGTGGAAGCAGCCCAGTACCTAGCGCATTTGCCCCACCAAATTTTAGTGTTTGCCGGGCCGTTTTGCCCCCCAGAGGTGTTCGCTGCACTGGAGGCCAAAGCCGCCCAGCGGCCCAACGTCACCCTCCAGCGCTACACCCCAAACCTACTGGCCCACATGCACCAGGCGGATCTCTCCATCAGCATGGCGGGCTACAACACCACCATGAACGTGCTCACCAGCGGCGTGCGGGCGATGGTGCTGCCCTTCACCGGCAACGACGACCAGGAGCAAACCCTGCGGGCCGAACGGCTGGAGGAACTGGGCATTGTGCGGGTGATTCGCCCGGCTGATTTGCAGCCTGACGCGTTTGCCCAGAGGGTGATGGATTGCTTGCAGCAGGGAACCGGGGGGCGATCGTTCGACTTTGGTGGCGTGGAGAAAACCGCTGCGTATTTGAGAGATTTGGCTTATCCAAAAGTGGAGGTTTCCGTGGGGTAAGGTTCTTTTTTGATGAGACTGATCCCCCCAGTTTCTCGCCGTCAAAAACTCACTCCTGCCCCCCTTTTGAAGGGGGGCAGGGGGGATCCTCTAAGCATTTCACCCGATATAAATTCCAACGACAAAGAGAACTCCGGCGACATCCCGATCACGAGGACTCCATGAAGAAAATCATGTTCTATAGCCAGCATCTGGCGGGCATTGGCCACCTGGTGCGCAGTACCGAAATCGTCCGCAGTTTGGCCCAGCAGTTTGAGGTGTATTTTGTCCACGGCGGGCAAGCGGTGCCGGGGTTTCAATTACCCCGTAGGGTCAGCGAAGTGCGGATGCCGGGTCTATACATGGAAGGCCCGGTGCTAAAGGTAGTGGATGACTGTCAGCCCCTAGAAAAGGTGCAAGAACAGCGTCAGGCGCTGCTTTTGGCCGCCTTTGACAGTATTCAGCCCGACTGTTTGATTACTGAGGGATTTCCCTTTAGCAAGCACACCCTGCGGTTTGAACTGATTCCACTGCTGAAGCATATTGAAGCATCGGGCCACCCCACGAAGGTCGTGTGTTGCCTTCGCGACATCATCATGACCCAGGCGATGACCGACAGTGTGCGGGCCAAAAAACAGGCCAGAACCTGTAAGTGGATCAACCGCTATTACGACCTGGTTTTGTACCACTCCGACGCGCAGTTGCAGCGGCTGGAGGAAAATTTTTCCAGCGTAGAAGAGCTACAGCCGGAGGTGTTTTATACCGGCTATGTGACCCAGGCGGAGGCGGTGGCTGGGGTGCTGAGCGAGGAGGATAGCGACGCTTTGAACCACCCAGGGCCAAGCATTGTGGTGAGTGTGGGCGGTGGTCGGCATGGGTATGGGTTGCTGAGGGCGATCGCCCAGATTGCCCCCACCTTGGCCCAAATTATCCCCCACAAAATCTACGTTTTCGCTGGCCCCTACCTGCCCGAGGCGGATTTGTTAACGCTTCAGGAAATGGCGATAAATAGCCCCAATCTGGTGGTGCGTCGCTTTACGCCCCGGCTAATGGACTACCTGAAACAGGCGGATCTGTCGATTAGCCTGGGGGGCTACAACACGACGATGAATGTGCTGAAGACTGGGGTGCGATCGCTGATCTATCCCTCTCCATCCGAAGATCAATCGGGGGAGCAAAGTCTACGCGCCTGCAAGCTCGAAAAGCTAGACATTCTCACGGTGTTGACGGAGGATGATCTGGTACCGGAGTCCCTGAGTCAACATATTTTGAAGGCTTTAGAACGACCCCACCAGACACACAGCTTCAACCTAAATGGTGCCCAAGAAGCGGCGATGAAATTGCAGCAGCTACTCAGTGAAAAAACAATCTCAAGTAGTGTCACTGAGCTTTCTAATCGCACTGCTGTTGAATCGCCTACTCGTTCAATAACTTCTGTAGAGGATAGGCCTGAAGTTGGTGCATTGCTGCGCTAATGCACCCTGCGGGTTGGTTTTTTAAGGGCATAGGTGAATGGTGGGCATTGCCCACCCTACGGTGAGATTTATAACGGCCAAGTGGGAGATAAAACGATGCTAGTCAACTCTGATATGAACTCCAAAATGATACCGAAGGTGACGATTGTGGTTGGGCCGAGGGAGCGGTTTAGCCACACGAAAGAATCCTTGGAAAGCGTCTACCGCAACACGCGCTATCCCTTTGAGCTGGTGTATGTGGATGTGTGTACGCCGCCCGTGATTCAAAAGTACCTGAATGAGCAGTCCCAGGTGAAAGGCTTCACGCTAATTCGCACTGATTACTACATTTCGCCCAACCAGGCCCGCAATGTGGGTCTGCGGCAGGTGCTGAAGGATGCCCAGGCACAGTACGTCGTGTTTTTGGAAAACGACGTGGTGGTGGAGCCGGGCTGGCTAACGCAGTTGGTGAAGAGCGCTGAAGAAACCGGGGCTGAGGTGGTTGGCCCGCTGACCTGCATTGGCAAGCCGGAACTGGGAGTGATCCACAACGCGGGCGGAGCCACTTACATTCTCAACGACGTGAAGCCCGATGGCCGGGTGAAGCGGCGGCTGCGGCAGGAAGCCTATTTGACCGGCAAAGCGATCGCCCAGGTGCAAGACCAGATGCACCGCATCCAGTGCGACTATGTGGAGTTTCACTGCCTGATGGCCCGCACCGACTTGTTTGGCAAAATTGGCCTGCTCGACGAGGGCATGTTGGCCACGCGGGAGCACATCGATTTTTGCCTGTCGGTAAAAGAGTCGGGGGGCAAAGTTTACTGCGATCGTGCATCCGTCGTCACCACCGATACCGTGGGCATTGCCGAAAACAAAAAGGGGCTGGAAGAACTATTCGGCACCAATCCGCTGCCCGATTTTAAGTGGTACGACCTGCCCTACTTCATGGTGCGCTGGTGTAATGCCTGGGACAGAGCCAGTCTCGATCACCTGCGACTGAAGTGGAATTTGGCGGAGGATTCTTACTTCAAAAAGCGCTACCGCATCATCGGCAATCGGCGGCGGGAGTTGTTAGTAAAACCCCTGGTGCAGCGGCTGACCTTTGGGCGCGGCCATGCCGGGTTGGAGCAGCTTCTGAATGGTCTGGAACAGCGGCTGAATGATTTCTTCTATCAGCGCCACCTGAAGCATCGGGCCAGGGTGTTGGCAAAGCAGCGCGGTTTGGGTTCGGTACCCGATAGCCCTCCGTTAGAGGCCAGCATTGACGACAAAATCGCGGCCTGAGGCAAGCCTTCCCCTCCTAGGAGGGGTGCCCGCAGGGCGGGGTGGGTCAACCCTTGGGCCGAAAATAAGTAACCGCCTATGGGTGAGTTGTCCCCCGCTTCAGACTGACCCACCCCTACCCCTCCCAGGAGGGGATGGTGAGGGTGATTTCTCCAATAACTTTCCATCGTTGAGGATGAACTGATGACGCTACGAATTTGCATGACCACGCTGGAATTCCCCCCCGATGTGGGTGGGGTGGGGGAGTCGGTACACCGCATTTCTCAGATGCTGGTTGGGCTGGGGTTTGAGGTCCATGTAGCGGTGTTTCGCGCCGTGTTTCGCGATGAAAAAGCCGATGCTGAGGCGGGGATTTTTCGGCGATCGCACTGTCAAACCACCACAGTGGACGGGGTGACGGTGCATCGGCTGAAGGCGGCGGTGCGATCGCCCCTGGCCAAAGAGCAAGACTACCTCTGCGACCTCTACGATCAGCTCGCTGCTCTCCACGCCCAGTATCGCTTTGACCTGCTCCACGCCTTTTTCATCAACGAAATGGGTTTTCTCACCACCCTGCTGGCCCAGGACAAAAACCTGCCGGTGATCAACAGCATTCGCGGGGCCGACCTGCAAAAGCACTTGTTTAGCCCCCAGCAGCTCAGCCAGATCAGCTGGACGTTGGCTAACTCTGACTGGGTCACCTTTGTCAGCCAAGACCTGATGCACCGGGCCAGGGTGCTGGTGCCTGCGATCGGCACCAAGTCATCGGCGTTTTGGAATTCCATTGCCCCCATCGACTTTGAGACGCTGCCCCAGCCCGCCCTGGTGGAGCGGCTGCGGGGTACGGTGATCGGCTCGTCGGGCAACTTCCGCGACAAGAAGGGGCTGGAATACCTGCTGGACGCCTGCAAAATTCTCAAGGCCCAGGCCGACATCACCCTGCTGCTGGTGGGCGATGTGGTGGATAAGGAGCGGGTCTACTGGGAGCAGGAACTGGCCGCCAGCGGCCTGGGCGACCGCATGGTGATCACCGGCAAAGTCAGCCGCGCCGAGGCCCTGGCCTACCTGCCCCACATGGATATTTTCGCCATCCCCTCCATCCACGACGGCTGCCCCAACACCCTGCTGGAGGCCATGCTGGCGGCCCGCGCCATTGTCGGCACCCCGGTGGATGCGATCGGCGAAATTCTCACCCACGAAACTGATGCTCTGGTAGTGCCCCCCGCCTCCGGCGATGCTCTGGCGGCAGCCCTTCGCCGTCTGGTAGATGCCCCCGATTTTCGTCAACGGCTGGGGCTGGCGGCGCGGCAAAAGGTGCTACGCGACTTGGCCCCCAGCGTGGAGCAGCAGAACTGGCAGAAGGTGTACCAGATGGTGCTATCGCGATCGCAACTGGCAGCGGTGGCGAGCTAGGTTCCATTATCCCCTCCTAGGAGGGGTGCCCGGAGGGCGGGGTGGGTTCCGATCTGGGCTAACCCACCCCTACCCCTCCCAGGAGGGGATGGTCTGAAATCCTTCCCCCACTCCCCACCCCCTACCCCCCACACAACAGTCCAAGGATTCCCCCGCATGAGTTCAGCGCTGATCAAACGCAAACGACCAAAGACAGCCAAGGCCGCTATTGTCGGCTGGCGGCGTATTTTGACCCGGTTTTGGCCAGAGGTGCGCAAGGAGAAATTTTTGCTGACCCTGGCCTGGGTAGGGCTGCTGGGCGAAATTTTGGCCCAGTTGCTAGAGCCGTGGCCCCTGAAGCTGATTTTCGACCACATCATTGTGCCCGAGGCCACGGAGCTGCCGCTGCCGATTCCTTTTCTCAACGACATTCCAGAGCTGGCGCTGCTGACGGTGTTGACGGCGGCGATCGTGCTGGCGACGGCGCTGAAGGCGGGGGCGTCTTACATGAGCCTGGTCAGCCTGTCGATCGCCTCTAGCCGCATCATTGCCCAGATTCGCGCTCAGCTCTACGGCCACCTGCAACGGCTGTCGCTGTCGTTCCACAGCAAAGCCCGCAACGGCGACCTAATCACCCGCATCATCAACGACATCGATCGCCTGCGGGAGGTGACCATCACCGCTGCCGTGCCGCTGATTGTCAACACGCTCACCCTGGTCAGCATGGTCGGCGTCATGTTCTGGATGAATGCTCAGCTGGCGTTCATTGGGCTGCTGGTGTTTCCGCTGTTTATCTTGACGGCCACGAAGCTGACCAAGCAAATTCACCAGGTGGCAAAGCAGCAGCGCAAGCGAGAAGGGGCGATGGCGGCCACCGCCTCTGAAGCGATCAACGCCATCAAGGTGGTGCAGGCGCTTTCCCTGGAAGGCATGTTGGAGGGCCTGTTCGCCACCGACAACACCAAGAGCCTGGAGGATGTGGCCCGCACCCAGCAGCTCTCTGCCGGGTTGCAGCGCACGGTGGAATTGTTGGTGGCCGTGGCCACTGCGGTGGTGCTGTGGCGGGGGGTGCAGCTGGTCACCACCGGGGGGGCAACGCCGGGGGATCTGCTGGTGTTTATGACTTACCTGAAGACCTCCTTTAAGCCCACCAAGCAGCTGGCCAAGCACATGGCTCAAATCGCCAAGGCGACGGCTTCTGGCGAGCGCATCATCGACATTCTCGACACGGTGCCGGAGATTCGAGACGTGCGGGGGGCGATCGCCGCACCGACCTTCCAGGGCCAGGTTAGTTTTCGCAACGTGGTGTTTGGCTACGAACCGGGCAAGCACATTCTCCATGGCCTGTCCTTTGAGGCTCAGCCGGGGCAGCGGATTGCGCTGGTGGGGCCATCGGGCGGCGGCAAATCTACCCTGGTGAGTCTGCTGCTGCGGCTGTATGACCCTATTGAGGGCAATATTCTGATCGACGGCCACGACCTGCGGGAGTACAAAGTCGAGTCGCTGCGCCGCCAGGTGAGCATTGTGCTGCAAGACAGCGTGTTGTTTGCCGTCAGCGTGCGCGACAACATTGCCTACGGTGCCCTGGGGGCCACCGATGCGGAGATCGAGGCGGCGGCCAAGCTAGCCAATGCCCATGATTTCATCATGGCGCTGCCCGACGGCTACGACACCCTGATGGGCGAGCGGGGGGCGACTCTCTCGGGGGGGCAGCGGCAGCGGATTGCGATCGCCCGCGCCGCTGTGCGCCGCGCCAGCATTGCCATTCTCGATGAACCCACCGTGGGCCTTGACAACGAAAATGAGCAGGCGGTGAGCGAAGCGCTGGAGCGCCTGACCCAGGGCTGTACCACGTTTTTGATTACCCACAATCTGCAAACTGCCGTGTCCGCTGACCAGATTCTCTACCTGGAGCAGGGCCGCATTTTGGAGCAGGGCACCCACGCCGAGTTGATGCGCCTGGGCCAGCGATACGCGGCCCTGTACCAGATTCAGAGTGCGATCGAGGGCTCAAGTCGCCAGGGGTTGCCCT
Organism: Nodosilinea sp.; assembly: GCA_041739575.1. GTDB lineage: Bacteria > Cyanobacteriota > Cyanobacteriia > Phormidesmidales > Phormidesmidaceae > Nodosilinea. The sequence goes on from JBGSNT010000347.1 coordinate 21,182, forward strand.
ACGTGGAATGCCGTTAGCGGCCCTCACCCTAGCCCTCACCCTGGGGGAGAGGGAACCGGAAGCATGGTTCGGCCCCCCTCTCCCCTCGGGAGAGGGGCTGGGGGTGAGGGCTTTCAAGGACTTAGCAAAAAAGTTTTGCCAGCCAGCCATACACCACGCTCACACCACCAATTCACTCCTCAGAGGATGCTTGTCATGACAGCTCTTCAACACACCCAAAATCAGAATCTATCGCCAACGGCGGCTAAGCCAGAGGTCACCATTGTCGTTGTGCCCCGCGAGCGCTTTCAGTTCGCTCAAGAATCCCTGGAAAGTCTGTACTCAGCAACAGATTTCCCCTTCCAGTTAATCTACGTAGACAACAATTCTCCCCGTGAATTGCGGCAGTATTTGACCGCCCAGGCGCAGGAGAAAGGGTTTCGGATGGTGCGGAGTAGCCGCTATCTTTCCCCCAATGCCGCCCGCAATTTTGGCTTGCAGTACGTCACCAGTCGCTATGTGGTGTTTGTCGATAACGACGTGATCTTTGCCCCCGGCTGGCTCAGCGCTCTAGTGGACTGCGCCCAGGAAACTGATGCCACGGTGGTGGGTTCTCTGGTGTGCCAATACAGGCCTCTGCACCAAACCATTCACTGTGCTGGGGGGGAATGCATGAAGGTAGATGATCTGGAGCGATTTGTGCGAAGTGCATCCCCTCCCAGCGAACCCGGTGGCTGGCAACTCTACGAGAAAACCTACTTTCAAAATCGACAGGTGGAGGAGGTGCGGGAATTTCTCTACCGTCAGCCCACGGGGTTTGTGGAGTTTCACGCCATGCTGGTGCAGATGGATTTCTTTCGTCAGCACGGGCTGCTAGATGAAGGCTTTTGCTGCACCAAGGAATACCTGGATTTTGCCCTGGTGGTGATGCGGGCGGGCGGCTCTATCTACCTGGAACCGGCCTCAATAGTGACGTTTCTCACCCATCCTCCCGCGCCCCGCCTGCGGTGGATTGATCTGCCCCACTTCTCCCTGCGGTGGAGCAATGCCTGGGAGGAATATAGCCTGAAACACTTTCAAAAAAAGTGGAATTTGGCCGATAGTCGCTACTTCCAAAAGCGCTACAAAAAGCTGGGCTGGCGGCGCTGGGAAGAGCTGATTAAGCCCCGCATGGATGGCTTAGCTTGGCTGGGGCAACAGCGGGCGAAGCGACTAGAGAAACAGTTGATTGCTTGGGAGAAAGGGCTGAATCGGTGGTGGTGCAATCGCCACCTGCGCCGCGCTGCCAAACAACTGGGCTGTGATGTAGAGACGATCGCCATCGGCCAAAACTATCCACCCATAACCCTGGCATCTCCTACCGATTCGCCGCAGGGATTGGCTTCAGAGATTTTGGCTGTGCATCGCTGAGTTGGGCGGTGGGCAGTGCCCACCCTACGCACCGAACAAACCGTTTATTGAACAGGAAAAACTATGCTGTATCACGACTTTGGTAAGACTGGCCTCAAAGTATCGGCCATTGGTCTGGGCACCTGGAACATTGGCAATCAGTGGGGCGAAATTGACGAAGAAACGGCGATCGCCACAGTCCACGCTGCCCTTGACCACGGCGTCAATATTGTTGACACCGCCGAGTCCTACGGCATCCCCTGCGGACTGTCGGAAGAGCGACTGGGTCGGGCGCTGAAGGGCAAGCGCGATGGCGTCCATATCATCACCAAAATTGGTCGCTGGGGACGGCGATCGGGCCAGACCGTGCCCATGACCACCGTGGACATGGTGCGACTCTGCGTCCACGCTTCCCTCTACCGTCTGCGCACTGACTACATCGATGTGCTGCTGTGCCACGAGGGCAAAATCGAAGACCCCAGCATCTACCTGGAGGCTTTTGAACTGCTCAAGCAGCAGGGGGTGATCGGGGCCTACGGCATTTCCACCGACAAGCCGGAGGTGCTGGAGCGCTTCAACGCTCAGGGCACCTGTGGCGTGGTGGAGCTGGACTACTCCTTGCTCAATCGCAAGCCTGAGAAAACCATGCTGCCCTACTGCCAGGAGCACGGCATTGCGGTGGTGGCGCGGGGGCCGCTGGGCAAGGGGTTGCTGACGGGTAAGTACTCTACCGACACGGTGTTTACCGATACGGTGCGATCGGAGTGGTACGACAGTGCCTCGGCCCGCGAGAAGCTGACCCGCAACCTGGCTAAGGTGGAGCAGCTCAAAACCGCTGTAACCCCCGGCGACGCGATGGTGAGCACCGCTCTCCAGTACGTGATTTCTCACCCCTGCCAGCCCGTGACCATTCCCGGTGCCAAGTCCCCCGCCCAGGCGGCCATGAATGCCAGCGCCGGGGGAACCACCCTCACCGCCGACCAGCGCACCCTGCTGGTGGACTTGCTCAAGCTCGACACGGCTCCCGCCCCGGCGCTGGTGTAGGCGCGGGAGATAGATCCCAGGGTTCTTTTTGGGCTGGCGACCAAATTCATGTCAGCGAGTCAGAACCCTGGGATCTCGGCACCTTGAAACCTGGTTTCTCTCACACCGACAGCACGCTCAAATCCAAAATTCTCACGGGAAGATTCACGATGCAATACCGCACCTTTGGCACCACCGGCTGGCGGGTCTCGGCCACGGGCCTGGGCACCTGGGGCATTGGCAACCAGTGGGGCGACATCGACGACGCCACCGCCACCGCCACCCTGCATGCTGCCTTCGAGCATGGGGTCAACCTGTTCGACACCGCCGAGGGCTACGGCATTCCCCCCGGACTGTCGGAAGAGCGCCTGGGCAAAGCCCTCAAAGACGTGCGCGACCAGATCTATATCGTCTCCAAAATTGGCAGTTGGGGACGGCGGGAGGGCCACACCATTCCCAAGACCTCGGTGGATATCATTCGCCTCTGCGCCCACGCCTGCCTCTATCGGCTCAAGACCGATTGGGTGGATGTGATGCTCTGCCACGAGGGCGACATCGAAGACCCCACGCTGTATTTGGAAGCCTTTGAACGGCTCAAAGACCAGGGGCTAATTCGCGCCTACGGCATTTCCACCAACGAGTTTGAGGTGCTAAAGCGGTTCAACGTGCACGGCACCTGCCAGGTGCTGGAGATCGACTATTCGCTGCTCAACCGCAAGCCCGAGGCCGAGATTTTGCCCTACTGCCAGGAGCATGGCATTGCGGTGCTGGCGCGGGGGCCGCTGGCCAAAGGGCTGCTGTCAGGGAACTATTCCCGTGACTCAGTATTTGCCGACTCGGTGCGATCAAGCTGGAACCCCGACGGCGAGAAGCGCAAGAAATTCAAGAAGCTGATCAAGGCCGTGGAGCCCATGCAGCAGGTGCTTCAACCGGGCGAAGAGATGATCACCACAGCTCTCCAGTTTGTGATGCAGCATCCCGTCCAGCCGATCCCAATTCCAGGGGCAAAGTCGCCCGAACAGGCGGCTATGAATGCGATCGCCGCCGATGCCCCCCTCTCCCCAGCGGCCCAAGCCTACCTCGCCTCCCAACCGATCGCTGCTGGGGAAGCTCCGATCAACGGGCTCAAAACTCCGATCACAGCTACCTAACCCATCCCCCCCATCCCCCTCACTCCCTCACTCCCTCACTCCCCCACTCCCATGCTCGCCAACCTCACCCTTCCCACCACCACGCCCTTACCGGGCTACGCCCTGCCCCCCGTGCCCCCCAGCGGCACGCGCGTCATCCTGCTGCGCCACGGACGCAGCGACCTCAATGATGCAGGCCGTTACCAGGGCAGTTCGGACGACTCGCAGCTCACCGCCAAAGGGCGGCTAGCCTCGCGGCAGATGGGGCAATACCTGCGCCACTGCGCGATCGATCACCTCTACGCCAGCCCCCTGCGGCGGGCACAGCAGACCGTGCAAGAACTGCTGCCCCAGCTAGGCACTCCCATCCCAATCACTACCACCGGGGTGCTGCGGGAGATTGACCTGCCTGCTTGGGAGGGACTCCTCTACGACGAAGTGAAAACCCGCTTTCCTGAAGCCTACCGTTGCTGGCAGGCCGCGCCAGAGCAGTTTGCCATGGAGCGCTTTAGTGCGGGAGATAGGGAAGAAAAGCCATTGGGTGCGGCTCTTTTCAGGTAACGGATTGCAACGAAGCGGGTCGCTTTTGGCGTAGATTTTGGTAAGTGATAGAGGAGTGAGCCGTGAGTCGCTGCCTTTTTTGAAGGATAAGCAGGCTAACAAGGCTGGTTATAGC
>JBGSNT010000001.1:0-37312 GCA_041739575.1 Nodosilinea sp.
TCTAATATCAGGATGCTCATGAGATTTGAGGTGCTGTTGAAGTTCAAGCTTTTCTTCCGGTGTTAAATAGTTTTTGACTGGCATAACAATATCCACCACTTTGTGAGGTATTATACGTGGTTTAAATGCCTAACAGCTTACGCAAGAAGCGAGTTCTAGTTGTTGACTTTGATCCTAACCAAAGCGATCTAGGTGATGCTCTCAATCTAAAGCCACTTAAAGGCAAGGTTCTTGACGCTTTAAAGAATAAAGGCACTGACATAAAAGACATTATTGCTACTTATCGTTTTGAGCATCCTAAACTACAAGAGCCCTGGGGATTTGATGTAATCCTTGCTGACGAAAAAATGGTCAGTGAGATCGACGAAGTTGAAGTAAGAAAATATCTCAAAATCCACGATTTACATAAAGCCCTGGACTCAGTTCGAAGCGATTATGACTACATCCTTATTGACGCTCCACCAAACTGGAGAATTTTTGCTCAAAAGGCAATATACGCATCCGATGTTGTATTAATCCCAGCCCGACACGACAATTTACACTCTCTTCAAAATGCAAGCACCGCAATTACCCGTTTCATCCCAGCAATTCAAAAAGAACGGCAGAAATATGGAGATTTTGGCCCTATAGCATTGCCTATATTCATGAACAATGCGTTTAGGGAAACGGATCATCAAATCCTGTTAATGCATAACGCAATCAAAAAAATAATTGAGGATGCTAAGCGAAATTCTAACGGCTTTAACTTAATGCCCTACTTCTATCCGAAGGCGAAAACAGGACGGATTATTGATGCCAGTCAGATGATTAGCATTCCTCATATGGCCTTTATTTCCAGGGCAGACTTTATGCATATGCCTGCGGCCTTTGCCTTCAAAACTGCCCGAGAACAATACCTCAAACTTATATGGGAGTACTTTCTACCATGAGCCTTTCTGACGTTGGCAACTTAATGTGTTTGCCCTTTGATGAAATTGAGCCAGGCCAACCCACCGAAGCCCACGAATATCTAATTCAATTTGCCGCTAATCAGCTCGGGCCGGAGGGCCGCAACTGGGTGCCGCTGGTGGTTAAAGAAACTGGCCCCGACCAGTACCAGGTGATAGGCAACGCCTTTATCTACGCCGTCGCCGCCGAAGCTGGGCTGAGCGAAGTCTGGTGCATTATTGCTGACGACGCCCCCGAAACCGTGGCCATTACCCAGGCCCTCGCCCAAGAAACTGCGCCCAAAACCAACCTCTCCACCGCTAGCCGTGAGGAGATTTCTGCGGCGATCGATTATCTCTTGACTCAGCCCGGCACCTCCCTCAAGGGCGTCAACCAAGCCTCTCTGGTGGCCCGCCTCGACGAAGCCCCCCGCCAGTATTGGAAAAACCTACAACCCATCACCAAACTGGGCTGCCGAATTACAGGTGGTAAAAAGCTCAAAGCCCTAGAGCAAGTGTTTTACCTGACCCCAGAGCCCATGCCTGAAGTGGTTCGCGATCGCACCCTGCTAGAGTCGCTCACCACAGCTCAGCTCAAAGCCATGGCTAAAAAACGCGACATCGAAGGTCTTTCAAAACTCAAAAAAGCCGATTTGGTCAACCTGCTGGCCGCAGCTTAACGAATTAAAACAGAAGCTGTTTACCCTTGACCACAGCTTAGTGCTGAAGCCTATCGGGCGATTGGCAGATGCTGATCAGACTGCGGTTAACAAAGCATTGCAATCCCTCCTCAACCTTGGCACCTAGCAAGTTTGGGCCATTTGTTACTCTGGTGCGCACTGTTGGCCATCGCCAGTGAAAGCCAAGGGATAATCGGGGCTGAGCGGGTAGCCCTCTGGCCCAGCCTTAAAGCCGTAGCCCCTAACAATTTGGTAAGTTTGCAGCACCCGGCCAAAGCGGCGAACGTCAACTGTTTCTGGTGGGTCTACCCGGTCAAACATCGCCAAGTGGGTAGGGCAAATGGGGTGCCAGGTTTCCCCTAGCAGCACCGCATCGCGGCCTTCTAGGGCAGGTGCGTCGTACCAAAAGTCGAACTGGTCGAGGCGACCCGAGATCGCCAGCACATTGGGATCATCCAGGCTGTAGGCCAGGGCCGAGGCCGAGCGGTAGTCAGTGGTAAGCAGCAGCGGATCGTCCAAACTCTCCGCCTGGGCTGTCACCGCCTGGGCCACCTGGGGCCAGCCAAACAGCGCTGCCCCGTCAGGGTCCACCGCGCCAAAGAACGCCCCGAGGGGCATGACCGTGTAGTAAGTCACTAGGGCAGTGGCGGCAAAAAGACCGAGCCCTTGGGCGATCGCCAGTTGCCCAGCCCGCACCGGCTTAGACCACTCAGACCGATAAAACTGGTCGCTCAGCAGCGGAAACAGCAGTGGGTAGGCCAGAATATTCCAGTAAAACAGGGCGGTAGAGACCGTCGATAGAGCCGTGAAGGTCGCAGTAGATAACCCAAATACCCACAGCGCCAGAGCTGGGTAGCAGGAGGGACGCACCAGAGTTGTCTGCCCCCGTTTCCCAATCAGTCGGCCAATGCTCCATGACTGGATGGGGCCGAGAATGAGGCCGCATAGAGCGATAAAGACCACGGGCTGTAGCAGATTGAGGCTCAGTCCTCCCCCGGCGGTGCGATCGCGGTAAAACCGAAAAGAAAAAAAGTCGTGCTGAACATTCCAGATCAAAATGGGCGAGAGGACTAGGGCTAGCAGGCCCAGAGCCAGGTAAAGGCGGCGATCGCGCAACACCTGCCGCCGCTGTTTATCTGACACAATCAGAGCCAAAAAGCCCAGCCCCACAAACACCGCGTTGTACTTACACAGCCCCGCTAGGCCCAAAAAAATGGCCGCCCCATAGAGATTTCGACTGCTGCCGTAGCCAGGGTTCTCAACGGCACTATCCACATAGCGGACGAATAGAAAGCTGCTGATCACAGCCAGAGTCACCAGCCAGTGGTCGTGCCAGGCCAACCCCAGATACCAAAAAAACAGGGGGGACGCTGCCAGCAGCAGCACCACTAGCCAAAAGCGATCCTGGGCCTCGTCGCCGTAGAGGTAGCGGCAGATATGGTAAAACGTGAATGCCAAAATACTGCTGCTGATTAGGTTGGGCAGCCGCAGTACGAGGGCAGACCGCCCCAGCCCCAGCCCAAACACCCCCTGCACCCAGGCGTGAAAAGGCGGATGGTCATAGTACGAAAAGCCAGGCTTCTGACCCCACAGCCAGTAGTAAGCCTCATCAGGGTTGGGGAAAGCCGTAAGCCAAAAGACTACGCGCAGGGCCAAAAAACCCAGCAAAAACCAGCGGCCCCAAATCCAAAGGGGGGATTTCAGCAATGTCCAGCGATCGCCCTTACTCATCGGGTGATTCTAAGGCGCTGGTGTCGATGTCGTCTAGCTCTGGAAAATGGCCAATGTCTAGGGTACTCTCATCCCGGGCGGCATCTAGCTCCTCGGCGTCGAGGGGCAGCACTACCGTGGGCAGGCCCGCCCCCCGCAAACCCTGGATAATGTGGCCTGGCGTTTCAGGAAACACCACAAACAGCGGATGGCTTTTGTCGGTGCCATCGCTGAGCAGGTGCTCGTGTTTTTGGGGCAGCAGCCACTCGTAGCCGCGATCGATCAAAATTTGGCTGTGCCGCCAGCGCATCAGCAGGCCCGAAAAGTCTTCCTGGGGGCGGTGGATGTAGACAAAAATCTCGATGCCGGTCTTAATCTTCCACTCGGGGTCGCACATCAGCAGGGCGACATCGCAGGGTAGGGGCATTACCGCACCGGGGGCAATGCTGGGGCTGTGGGGATTGAGATGTACAGCATCACGCACCCGAATATTGGGCAAAGGCAGGGTAATCACGCTTTCCTCAGGTCGCCGCATGCTGGGCACGACCTCCAGGTAGGGGCGGTGGCGCTTGAGCAACTCTAACGCCCCCTCGTGGTCGGTGCAGACCGAGAGCAGCGTTTCGTACTGGATGGGTTGGATAGCCATTGCCGTTTACCGAGAATGCGCGTCAGGGTCAGTATTCCCTGCATTTTAGCGAAAGCGGTGGGGGTCACCGAGTGCCCAGATGGGGCTAGCCGATTCTAAACATCCGCAACAAACCTGAAAGAAACCTATCATTACCCGGAGTTTCGCATCTTTTGGCAGCTAAGTTTGAATTGTCGGCTGCCTTAACACGTGCGCCTGCCTGGCGCTTTACCCTTCGCTTTGCTACGTTTGCGTCATGCTGGCCAACACTCAAGCATCTACCCTATAGGGTTACAGCACCATGCATCAGTCTCGGCCCGTTAGCCTACGCAAACTCGTTCTCATGGCGGCGCTGCAACTCAGCACCGTGTGGGACTTGATTACCACCCTGCTGGGCATTCTGATTATTTTAGATAGCCGCAATCTGGTCGCGATTTGCCTGGCGGTGATTGGCACGCTCATTGTGGTGGCGTTCAATTTTGCTACCCGCCCAATCTGGCGGCGACGGCAGCATTTCAGCACCTATGGGCTAGCACTTTTGGGGCTGAGGCTGGTGTGGCTAATGGCGGTGGCGGTTGACCTGTGGACTTCGCTCACCTGCAATGCCTGGTTTATTAGCACCAATCCCCCGCTCAACAGCGTAGCCCTGGGGGATCTGTTGGGTAGCCTCACCCCTGGACAGCAAATCATTGTGGTGTTTGTCACTCTGGTAACGGGAATCAGCCCCATGCTGGTGGGCTACCTGCGCGACCAAGATCTCGATACCCTGCTGAGCTAACCATGCATCGTCTACCCCCTGGCGCTGTGTCCAGAGTCGAGGGGGCCACGGGTAACGCCGAGCTTGCTCTGTACCCGCAGGGTGCGCCAGAGCTGACTGCCGGAGATATCGCCAGCGAGGAGCTGGCGGTACTGGGCGATCGCTCTCTCCACCTGCTCGGGCGATTCATCCAAAAACTCTAGCCGAAAGTGCCGCGCCCCAACCTGCATCAGTCGCTGGGCATACTCGGCCCCGGTTTGGGCGACACCGTTAAACACGGTGTTGCGACAGCCCGCATCGGCCATCAACCTGTGCTCGGTGCCGACGCGATCGCGTAGCGTAACCTGGTGGCTCTCGCAGGGGCGACCACAGTCGCGAAAGTCTTTGCCCTCGGACAAAAAGGCGCAGAAGACGCAGTGCTCCATGTGAAACATGGGCATGTGCTGGTGCAGGGTGATCTCAAACCAGGATGGCGGGGCAGAGCACAGCAAATCAGCCAGCTGGTCGGCGTTGAGGTCGTAGGAAGCGGTCACCCGCTCTAGACCATAGCGGCTCAGCAGATAGTCGGCGGTGAGGGCGTTAGCCACGTTGAGCGAGAAATCCCCCACACAGCGCTGGTCGGCGAAGTAGGCCAAGTGGTCGTAGTTACGTACCAGGTAGCCATCGGCCTCGGACCGTTTCACCTGATCGAGGATGTAGTGCTCCAAGGGCTTGGTAATGCGGGGCGGGGCTACCCAAATCGTCTGGGCATCCTGAAGGCGATTGGCCCGAAACCACTCCACTGCGTCCCGGTAGGTAGCCGGGTTTTCAAACTCGCAGTAAATCGTCTCAATGCTCGACTGGGTGGCCGCAACGAGCTGGGGGCGAGTGCGCACGAGGGCATGGAGCTGAGGGTGGATGGGCTGGCCCGGTTGTCGGGGGTCGGGGGTTGGCAGAATGTCAGCCAGGCAGCGATCGAGATTGAGCCGCCAGGGGCGGGGACGAGCCGCCATTTCCGTCAACCCTTCCACCAATTCCCGCCGGAGCCGGTTGAGTTCACTAACCGGCAGCATGAGCTGCCCCTCCAGGCGGTTATCGATCGCTGCCAAATGGAACGGCGTGTTGCCCAGGCGACCAAACTGCTGGGCCAGGCGATCGCCCGTCAAGGGCTGGGAGTGGGCCCCGACCAGGGGCATAGTGGAGGTGGCCTGGGCCAGGTGGCCCTGGCTGTCGCGGGCGATCGCCACCATTGCTTGCCCCACGCTGCCGTGGATTTCTATAGAAATGGGGCGGGTAAATTTGGGCTGGTCGCCGCTGTAGGTCTGTTGGATTTCCTTATCCAGAGCGGGGTCACTGGTTTTCCAGACCCGGTCACCGCTGTGGATGCGGCGGAGGTTAAGGGCGTCACGGCCAAACTGCAGCCGGGTTTCCTGGGCCAGCACATCCACCTGATAAATGCGCCCGCCCTGCTCCTTGTCGGCGGGGCGGCCAGCGTCAAACACGACGCCATCTCCGGCTTTGATGGGAGCCTGGGCGTTCAGAAAGACCGCCGCCTCGGTAACGCGGGTGACCTCCCCCAGGTAGACGCCGCGCTTTTTGCCAAAGCGGGCGTGGACCAGGGCCTGGTTGTCAATGCCCTCAAACCAACCGGTGTAGAGGCCGCGGGAGAAGGCCATTTCGAGCTGGTAGCGATCCTGGGGGGATGGGGGGGCGGGGGGATGGGCGAATGGGTGCGCGGATGTACGGGGCCCCGTAGCGTGGGTCAGTGCAGTAGAATCAACCTCTTCCGACCCCAGAAAATCTGACCCACGCTCCACAGCCTTGGACACCAACCGATCCAACGCCTGCCGATAGACGCGGGTGACATTGGCGACATATTCGGGCGATTTGAGGCGACCTTCGATTTTGAGGCAGCTGATCCCGGTTTGAACCAGATCGGGCAGCACCTCCAGGCCGGAGAGATCTTGGGGGCTGAGCAGGTAGGTGCGATCGCCCAAATCGACCTTCTCCCCATCTGAGATCAATTCGTAGGGCATGCGACAGGCCTGGGCACATTCACCCCGGTTGGCCGATCGCCCGCCCAGGGCTTCGCTGGTCAGGCACTGACCCGAATAGGCCACGCACAGAGCCCCGTGGACAAACACCTCCAGGGGTAGGGCAAGGTTGCGATCGCCCATCTGGGCCTGAATTTTGGTGATGTCTTTGATCGAGCACTCCCGCGCCAGCACCACTAGCTGGCAGCCCAGGTCCTGGGCAAACTCCACCCCAGCGGCGCTGGTCACCGTCATCTGGGTCGAGCCGTGGATAGGAAAATCGGGCGACAGGTGACGAATCAGCCGACAAATGCCAATATCCTGCACGATGACGGCATCAACCCCGGCGGTGATCATGGTTTTGAGGTATTGCTCCGCCTCAGCGAGTTCCTCTGGGAACACTAGCGTGTTCAGGGTGACGTAGCCCTTCACCCCACGCCGATGCAAAAACGCCATCAGCTCTGGCAGATCGGCCTCGGTAAAGTTTTCGGCTCGCATGCGGGCGTTGAATCGATCGAGGCCAAAATAAATCGCATCGGCCCCATTTTCGACCGCCGCCCTAGCGCATTCCCAGTTGCCCGCTGGCGCTAATAGTTCTGGAAATTGAGGCGATTTCACCCGGAAGTCGGGGGTTTCAGAGGGATCTAAGACAGCCATAGGTGGGGGCAATCGATGGAGAGTAATGAGAACTACAGGGCCAACCGATACGAACCCTTGCGCTGGTTCGTTGAGCAGATCTTCCCTCAGTTTGAGGTGGATTGGATTGCCATTGAGCCTGGATTAACCGTGAACACCCTCGATAGAGGGGAGTATTTGTCCCGCCGCTTTTTCGTGTCAGGCCATCGCAGCCCCTGAGATTTTGCCTGAGGTTTTGCCTGAGGTTTTGATGGTAACGGCTCAGGCCATCCAGGCTCTAGAAGCAGCGGAACAGGGGCAATTGCTGCTGAGGCTGATTGTAGAATATTTGGCCTTTGGCCGGCGCGATCGCCTGCTGTCTCTCTACCGAGATACCCCCAAGCAGCGTTACCTTGACCTGCTCAACACCGAACCTGAGCTGTTATAGCGCGTGCCTCAGCATTACCTGGCATCCTATCTCGGCATTGAACCCGAATCATTTAACAGAACGCTGGAACCCGGCCATCGGTTTCGCTGGCGATCGGGCATCACCGCCATTGTTTCCACCCTGCAAGCGGTCGAGCCTCACCGCCACCTGGGTTGGACAGGCCAGGTCATGGGCATTCGGGCTATCCACGTCTGGAGTCTGGAGCCCCAGGGCAAAGGAGTCATCGTCAAAACCGAAGAATCCTTTGAGGGCTGGCTGGCCCGTTTACTCAGGCCAATGATGCAAAATATGCTGGATACCTCTCTTAAAACCTGGCTAGGGCATTTGAAGCAAACAGCCGAGGCCAACCCTCAAGTTTCGTAAATGTTTTGTAGCTGATCCATTGCTTCCTACAATGGGTTAATTAACACTAGTTGCAAAACCCTGGAGGAAGTATGAGTCGTCCGGTAATCCTCGGCATCGTGGGTGACAGCGCGGCGGGTAAAACTACCCTCACGCGAGGCATCGCTCAAATTTTAGGCGAAGACCAGGTCACCACCATCTGCACGGACGACTACCATCGCTACGATCGCAAGCAGCGTAAAGAAATGGGCATTTCGGCCTTGCACCCCGACTGCAACTATGTCGATATCATCCAGCAGCACCTGGGCCTGCTGCGCACTGGGCAGCCCATTCTCAAGCCCATCTACAACCACAGCACTGGCGAGTTTGACGCGCCCGAATACATTGAGCCCAAGCGCTTTGTCATTGCAGAAGGGCTGCTGGGCTACTCTACCCGTGCCTGCCGCGACGCCTACGATGTCAAAGTTTACCTGGCCCCCCCCGAGGATCTGCGGGCCAACTGGAAGATCAAGCGCGACACCCGTAAACGCGGCTACACCCCCGAAGAGGTGATTGAGCAAATTAAGGCGCGGGAGCAAGACTCTGAAGCCTTTATTCGCCCCCAGCGTCAGTGGGCCGATGTGGTGGTGACCTTCTACCCCCCCAGCGACGAAAAAAGTGAAGATGAACTGCTGCTCAACGTGCGTCTGGTCATGCGGCCCACCATTCCCCATCCCGACTTTACTCACCTGCTGAGCGATAAAATGAGTGGCTCCCTCAGCGATGCGGTGCGCCTGGGCCTCGATCGCGACATGGGCAAGCCCGTCGACGTGCTCGAAATCGACGGCCACGCCACCGAAAAGCCCGTGCAGGAACTAGAGCGCACCCTGTGCAACGAAATCCCCTACCTGGGCAAGTTTTGCAGCATTGAGGGCAACACCGACATCGGCAAGGTGGTGGGCACCACGGGCGAAACCCTGCAAAGCTATCCCCTGGCGCTGACCCAGCTGCTGATCACCTACCACGTGCTCAAAGCCGCCAACATCTACCAGTAGGGACCAGCGATCGCTGTCTCCCCTTAGGTCATCCCCGCTGGGTCAATCGATCGAGCGGTAAGGGATCTACAGCTAAATCACGCACCGATCAAACCGGTTTCGACTGCGCTCAACCTACGGCTATCGAGAGTTGAGCGCAGTCGAAACTCAGACCAGGGCGATCGAGAGTTGAGCGAAGTCGAAACTCGATCCAGGGGGGCTTTGGTTGAAGCAAGTTCCCGGTTGGTGATGGCGGGGGTGCAGGGGAGCGAGGGTTCCGGTTGGTAATTCTATGGGGATAAACAGGGGGTCGACAGGGTTGAGACCCTTTTGCGTAGACCAGCCTACTGCTGCGAGATCGATTCGTCCTGCGACAGCTCGGTCAGCATCATTTGAATGAAGTTAGAAGCCACCTCCGCCGACTGCTCGTGGGAGGCGAATACCACCGCTAGGCTGCTGTCATCACCAGCCCCGTAGCAGAGAATGCGAAAGGAGCCATCCTCAAAGTAGCCGGTGCGATCTATGTTGCCCTGGTCAGACTGAACCCCCAGGTTGATGATCAGCTGGTCAGCTCGGGCCAGGCAGCCAGCCACATCGGTGGTAAGTAGCTGGTCACCGCTGGCAATTTCGGGCCGGGCGGCGGCGGGCAGCGTCAGGAATACTGGGCCTAGGCTGGCCAGGACGATGCCAGCACGGATTGCTTTGCGAATCGCGCATAGATGCCGTTTCATAGGTATTTCGGTAGGGTCAAGGACAGATGCTGGTGCGATCGGAATTGGTCGCAGGCGATCGGCCCCGGTGCTTGGAGCCGATACACTCATGCTGCTTACCTAATACAGATTGCCCCAGGGCTTTCCGGATGACCCGCGCAAAAAAGCGCCGGAGCTAGCTCCGGCGCTTGGGTGTTGAGGAGTGAACGATTGGTTACTAATCTAGGAGTCGAGTATGTCATCGGGATAGCTTAGGTGTGACAACCCTGTGACATTTTTAAACACGAATGGTCTAGGCTGGTCTTTGAAGAACTTTTCGCCCTAGCTCGCGATCGCGATCCCAGCCCAGCGGTGCAGTTATGTCTGTAGCCCAGTTACACATCCTCCAACTGGGCTCGCCATTGTCTCCGCCATCTACTACCCCGTCTCCCCTGCCCCCGTGACCCAGCCCGACGCCCTGCGCACTCTGCTTAACGCCGTCTCCCAAGGGCAACTGAGCCCCGACGCGGCCCTTGACCAACTCAAATACCTCGACTTTGAGCCCATTGATGACTTCGCCAAGGTCGACCACCACCGCACCCTCAGGACAGGCTTTCCCGAAGTCATCTGGGGGCCGGGTAAAACCGTGCACCAGATTGTGCAGATCATGCGCAGCCTCCACCAGCAAAACCCAGTGGTCATGGCGACCCGCATTGAACCCGAAGTCTTCGCCCTGGTCCAGCAGCAGATTCCAGCGGCGCTGTACTACGACATGGCTCGCATTTGCGCCCTGGTGCCCCTGAACTGGACACCCCACCATCCCGGCGTCATCGGGGTGCTCACGGCGGGCACCGCCGACCTACCCGTCGCCGAGGAAGCCGCTGTTACCGCTGAGCTGTGTGGCTTCGCGGTCAAGCGTCTCTGGGATGTGGGGGTGGCTGGGCTCCACCGGCTGCTGCGCCACCGCCAACTCATTCGCGATGTCGATGTGCTGATTGTGGTGGCCGGCATGGAGGGGGCATTGCCCAGCGTAGTAGCGGGCCTGGCCGACTGCCCCATCGTGGCGGTGCCGACCAGCATTGGCTACGGAGCCAGCTTTAACGGTCTTTCAGCCCTGTTAACCATGCTCAACTCCTGCGCCGCAGGCATTGGCGTGGTCAATATAGACAATGGTTTTGGTGCCGCAGTGCTGGCGGGGCAAATTTTGCGCACCGGGGCGCGGCTGGGGGGAGAGCGTAGGGAATAGCCCAGAGCGAGGCAGTCGCCCGAAAGTAGCGCCATCGTCTCTCCTAGGCTTGACTCAACTCCCTAAGCCTCGGCTGACTACCTCAAATCGGTGGGCATGGCAGCGGGCTTAACGGCAATGGTCTGGTCACGGCCATCGCGATGAATATCGAGGTTGAGGGTGTCGCCGATCTGGCTGGCCTCTACCCTCGCCTGCACGTCGGGGGGAGTATTTACGGACTGACCCTCGATGGCGCGAATGACGTCGCCCACCTCCAGCCCCGCCGCCTCAGCCGGGCTGTTAGGCATGACCCCGACAATCAGCACGCCGGGTTCGTCATCGTTTTCTAGCTGAAGATTCAGCTGCTGATCCTGGTTGAGGCGATCGACCATCTCCGCCGACAGCTCAACCATTTGAATGCCCAAGAAGGGATGCTGCACTTGACCGGTAGCAAATAGCTGATCGGCGATGCGCTTGGCAGTTTCAATGGGAATGGCAAAGCCGAGCCCCTGGGCATTGGCGCGAATGGCGGTGTTCATGCCGATGACTTCGCCCTGGTCGTTGAGCAGGGGGCCACCGGAGTTGCCGGGGTTAATGGCGGCATCGGTCTGAATGAACTGCACCCGCTTGTCGGGGATGCCCACCTGGTTACTGTTACGACCCAGGGCGCTGATGATGCCAGCGGTGACGGTATTGTCAAGGCCCAGGGGGTTACCGATGGCGATCGCCCATTGCCCCGGTGCCAAGCCTTGGGTACTCCCTAGGGGCACCGAGGGGAGGTCGGTAGAGTCAATCTTAACCACCGCCACGTCGGTAACGGAGTCCACCCCGACGACCTGGCCCTCAAACTTGCGCCCGTCCCGGAGGGTGACTTGAACCGTTTTCGTGCCCTCCACCACGTGGGCGTTGGTCAGGATCTGACCGCTAGCGCTGAGAATAAACCCCGACCCGGTGCCCTGCTCCATGCGATCGGGCAGATTGGAGGGCGGCAGTTCCTCGCCTTCAAAAAACCGGCGAAAAAATGGGTTGTTTAGAGCATCGGGCGAGACTTGGGGCACCGATCGCTCAGAATCAATCCGCACCACGGCTGGCCCCACTCGCTCAACCGCCAGGGCAATAAAGTTTTGGCTGCCCCCACTCGCCTGACCAGGCACCAACACCTCCGGGGAGGGGTTAGGCTCTCGGATCAGCGATGTGGTCAAAGCTGGGGAGGGCTGGGCCGCCAATTCGGGCACCGGTTCAGCCTCGGCGGCCAATTGGCCGACCTGCGACACATAGCGATGGCCTGCCCAACCTGTGCCACCTCCAACCATCAGGGCGGCTGCCACCCACACCATCGGATGGGAGACCTGTTTTGGCCACGAGTTCATGTCTATGCCCTCCGCTACTATGCCGACACCAACCTAGCCGGTCTGACTGGCCCCGTTGATCAATTGCCAGGGATAACTGTTCGTGAGGCCCTAAACGGTGGTTACCGTTGCCTAGCCCCAGTCCTAGCCCTACTCTAACGAATATTCTCTGTAGAGAATATTCACATTCATCGGTTATCCAGGGTCAGAAGCCCTGGGACACCCCCTGAGCAACCCAATCTATGTTGCCTATTATAAGAGCTGTACCCCGATGAGACCGCAGCGTTCAGGGGAAGTCAGGCAAGTGGGTTTAAAAGCTGATTTTTATGGCATTCCAAGAGTCATTCGGTGACTATTTTGCGCGTTGGGCCGCCTCCGGGCTGGCCTTTCCTCAGGTTGTGAAACCAAGGGTTCCGAGCCGCCGCCTTCGCCCTTCAGTGACGGCTCTACTGGCAGGGCTGGCGATCGGTCTCGGCCTTGACGCCATTGCCCCGGTTTGGGCGATCGCCCAAACCGGGGCCGCGAGCTGTCCGCCACCGGTACTAGAGCGCCTGACCCGCCATCGCGTGGCCCAGGGAGAGACCCTGGACACCATAGCCCAGCGCTACAGCCTGCTGCCCGCCACCCTCATGGGTCTCAACCCTGCCATCCAGGGGGGCCAGGTCAGTGTGGGGCAAGAACTGCTGATCCCCCCCTACAACGGCATCCGGGTAAGCGTTGGCTCTGGTCAGACCTGGCAGCAGGTGGCCCAGACCTATAACAGCCGAGCAGATGTGCTGTTTGAGGTCAACGGCTGCGTGAGCAGCGTGCCCGCCAGCATTTTTGTGCCTGGGGTGAACTGGTTTCCGGGGGTGCGCACAACGACCGCAGCGGGGGCGACCCCGACCCCTAGCGCCAGCCCGCTCCAGGGATATCCACTGCCCCAGCGATCGCAGTTAATTGTCAACTACGGCTGGCAGCCCGACCCGGCCCAGGGCAAGCTGGTATTTAACACGGGGGTAGCCCTTGCCAGCACCGCCACTACCCCCGTATTGGCCGTGGGCGCTGGCACCGTCGCCTTTGCCGGTACCGATGCCACCTACGGCAACCTGGTGGTGGTCAACCACCCCCAGGGGCTGCAAACCCGCTACGCCAACCTGGCGGCGCTGGAGGTGCGGGCTGGTCAAACCCTGCGCCAGGGCGATCGACTGGGTACCATAGCCGCCTCTGACGAGGGGCAGGACTCCTTTCTCTTCTTTGAGGTGCGGCTCAATTCCTCCATGGGATGGGTGGCCCAAGACCCCCAGGACTACGTGCCTGCCATGGTGATCCGATAGATGGCGGTTCTTTTTGGGCAGTATGGCGCCATAAGCTTCGCCGTAGCCTGCTGAACCACCCCTGGCATCGACCGGCAAGACCGCCTACAATTGGCCCTAACGGGTGATCGACGGTCACGAAGCTGGTTATCCGAACGCCCGAGGAAGGTCTATGGCGCAGCATTTTTCCAGGCAGCCCTTGCGTACCCCCCCCCAACCCTTTTCCGAGGCCCAGGACCCAGCCCTGACCTCGGGTCTATTTTGGTCTCGGTTGTTGACCTACCGACCGCTTTTGCTGTTGGGGGGGTTGTGGATTGTCTTTGTCTGCACCTCGGCGATCGCCTACCACTGGCTCATGTTCAACGAGCCGGTCGAAGCCACCACCTATGCCGAAGCGCCTTTGGCCATTGCGACGGCCCAACCCGAAGACCTGGCCCCGGTCCCAGACCTAGCCGTAGCCGATGTCACCGAACCTCAATCTGCCACCGTCACCCTGTGGGGATTGTTTAGCCTAGTGGGGCTATGTTCCTTTGGCTGCTTTGTGCTGACCCAGCAGATCAAGTCCTCAAATCGCCCCAAGCGCAAGCGGGCACATCCCGGAGCGAAGGTTCTCTCTGCGCCTCGTCCGTCCCAGCCGAAACGGCTCACGCCCTACTCGCCCCAGCGCGACAGCCTGGTGGTACCGGGGGCCAGGGTGGTCGAGGCGCTGCCCCAATCCATCGCCCCAGGTCGCCCCATGGGACCTCCTCCCCGGCCAACTACCGCTGTGCCTCACCCGGTCAGGGCCACGAGTGCTGGGACCAGGGCCAGACCCCAGGCCGCACCCTATCCACCTGGGCACCCCTCAGCCAGACTAGCCGTTCCGCCGCCCCAGCCCCAGGCTCCGGTGGTGGTATCCGACGACACTGACCTGGCCCTCGACTGGCCTGAGGGCAGTGTCGCCCACGCCCTAGATGTGCGTCAGCGGCGATCGCTGTCATCATTTATGTAGAAATATTTCTATCAGGGTCGTTGAGTCAGCTTCCCGTTATCTACCATCCCGACTATGTGGCCCCCCTGCCCGACGGGCATCGCTTTCCGATGCCCAAATTTCGGTTGCTGCGCGATCGCCTACTGCACGACGGCGTCATCACGCCTAATCAGGTCTACCAGCCCGGCGAGCCGCCCCAGGACTGGCTGGAGTTTGTGCACCACCCCGCCTACGTCAACGCCTACCGCCAGGGCACGCTAGATGCCAAGGCCCAGCGTCGCATTGGATTGCCCTGGAGCGCCGCCCTGGTGAAGCGCACCTGCACAGCGGTGGGGGGCACCATTCTCACTGCTAAGCTGGCCCTAGAGCGGGGGCTGGCCTGCAACACCGCCGGGGGCACCCACCACGCCTTTCCCAACTATGGCTCTGGCTTTTGCATTTTTAACGATTTGGCGATCGCCACCCGCGTACTGCAGCAGCAGGGCCGGGTGCAGCGCGTCCTGATCCTCGATCTGGACGTTCACCAGGGGGATGGCACCGCCTGGATCTTCAGGGATGATCCCAGCGTATTCACATTCTCTATGCACTGTCACGACAACTTCCCCGCCCGCAAGCAGGCCAGCGATCTGGATGTGCCCCTGGCCCTGGGTATGGAGGATGGGGATTATCTGGCCTGCCTAGCCCAGTATGTGCCTGACCTGCTAGCCCAGGTGCGCCCAGACCTGGTGCTCTACGATGCCGGGGCCGACCCCCATAGGGATGATCTACTGGGGAAGCTAGCGCTGACCAATACGGGGATCTATGAGCGCGATCGCTACGTGCTGGAAACCTGCGTCAAGGCAGGTTTCCCTATCGCCTGCGTGATCGGCGGCGGCTACGGCAAATCGATGGATGACCTAATTTTTCGCCACTCGCTGCTGCATCGGGCCGCCGCCGAGGTGTACTCGGCCTACCGTCTGTAGGTCTTTTGGCATGGGTACGGCCTCAGATTGCCCTAGGGCGTGTCATCAATTCTGGCTGCAACCCTGATTCCATCAGCGTTGCCACGCCCGACCCCAAAAACAGGCTAGGTTTGAGCTTGCCTAAGCAATCGCTCGTCGGAAACTTCGATATCGGGAAATGCTAGCGGCGCGATCGCCCCTGTCCAGAATACCGATGACACGATAGCCGCGCGTAACTCTGACAGACCAAATACTTTCCTGGCTATTGATGCACTTGAAATGTAGCGATGGGTGAAAAGGATCCTCCGCCCACAGTCGATAAGCTTTTCTAGCGCTTTGCTTAATATTGGGGTTTAAGAGTCCATATTCGGCCCAAAACGAAGGCAGAACCTCTGATTTCACAGTTGCTTGTAGTCAAGCGGGGTGGCTTGACCATCGGCGATCGCTTGCTTTGCCTTTCTAGCAGCGGCCATTAAACTACCCTGGGAATTTTGAAAGGACGTTTCCCACCGTTGCTCATCCTGCAAGTCAGCAATATAGTCGTCGCGCAGATGCTCAGCCACCTGCTCTTGGAGGGCCGCAGGCAAGAACTCCATCATGGTCACAACCGTTGTAATGGCAGACGAAGACATCAGCTCAGGCGAAAAAACTATATGGCTAAGGTAGCTTAATTTGGCTCTAGCGATAACCCACCCTACGGATGGCTCAGCTATGCCAACATCACCTTTTATAATTAGAGCTTTGCCCGTTGAGATGTTGTCATGGTTTGGGTGATCGCCACCTTTTACAAATTTGCGCCGCTGAGCGAGCCGGGGGCACTGCGGGTTGAACTGCTGGAGCGGTGTCTGGGCTGGGGGCTGCGGGGTACGATTCTGCTGGCCAGGGAGGGGCTGAATGCGACGGTGGCAGGCGATCGCCCCAGCATCGATCAACTTTTGGCCTGGCTGCACTCACATCCCGAGATTGGGCCTTTTCCCCATCAAGAGTCCATCACTGCCGATGCTCCCTTTGATCGTCTGAAGGTAAAGCTCAAAACGGAAATTGTCACCCTGGGTCGCCCTGACATTAACCCCGCCCAGCAGCAGGTGGGCACCTACATTGATCCCCACGACTGGAACCAGGTGATCAGCGATCCCGAGGTGGTGCTGATCGATGCTCGCAACGATTTTGAGGTGGAGTTGGGCACCTTCAAAGGCGCAACGAATCCCCAAACTCATGCCTTTCGAGACTTGCCCGACTACGTAGCCACCCACCTCGACCCAACCCAGCACAAAAAAGTAGCCATGTTCTGTACCGGCGGCATTCGTTGCGAAAAAGCCACGGCCTACATGCGATCGCAGGGGTTTGAGCAGGTTTACCATCTCAAGGGCGGCATTCTGAACTACCTCAAGACCGTGCCGCAGGACGCCAGCCTGTGGCACGGTGACTGCTTTGTATTTGACGATCGCGTCGCCGTTGACCACCATCTCAATCCCACCGACCACGATCTCTGCCTGGGCTGTGGTCACCCGGTTAGCCCCGCCGAAAAAGCCTCATCCCACTACGAGGCGGGCATTAGCTGCCCCCACTGCTATGCTGAGCTGACTCCAGAGAAGCGATCGCGGCTAGAAGCCCGTCAGCGCCACCGCTAACTCACGATGGCTGTTTTCCCCACAGCTTCCCCCAATCCAAAATCTAAAATCGCCAATAGTTCGACAAGCTCACTACAAGTCCAAAATTCATGCTCCCCACCGACCCATCCCTTCAGGCCCTCACCTACGGCCCCACCGATGGCACCGCCGACTGGTGCCTGGTCGCCCTCCACGGCTGGGGAGCCAATGCCGCTGACCTGGTCGGGCTGGCCCCCTATCTGGACCTAAAGCATTTCTCCATGGTTTTCCCCGACGCCCCCTGGCCCCATCCCCAGGTGCCAGGGGGGCGCATGTGGTACAACTTTCCGGTCGGGTATGATTTTCGCCGTCCCCACGATTTTGCCCCCCAGCCCGACCTCCAAACCAGTCAAGCGCAGTTGAGGAACTGGCTACTCAATCTAGCTACAACCACCAAGATTCCGCTAGAAAGAACTATTTTGGCGGGGTTTTCCCAAGGGGGCGCGATGGTCTTAGATGTGGGGTCACAGCTGCCCCTGGCTGGGCAAATTATTCTCAGCGGCTACCCCCACAGCGAAGTCCAGGCACCGGTCAGTCCCCGACCGGTGATGATGGTGCATGGAGCGTTTGACCCGGTCGTACCGATCGCCCAAGCCCATCAGGCGAGAGATGCGCTGACCGCCCAGGGGCAGCCCATTACCTGGCACGAAATGGCCATGGGGCATGAAATTCCGCCCCAGGTAATGGGGCTAATTAGCGGGTTTTGCGAAGATTTGAGGCAGGCTGGGGAAAATGCTGAGGTCAACCCTTTAGGATAATAGAGGTGAGCTGACCCTAGGCTGCAATGGTCAAGGACCGGCCCTTAGGGGCTATGGTGCGGCGGTAGGGCAGATGTCGCTAAGGGGGAAAAGACTATGCTGAGCCTACATGTTTCGCAGCAGGCTGTTTCAGATATGACACCGGATACGGTGGCTGAACTCGCCTCTCGACTGGAGACCGACGCCTACGACAACGCTTTTGAAGGGTTGCAGGACTGGCACTTGCTTCGGGCGATCGCATTTCAGCGGCCTGAACTAGTGGAGTCCTACGTCTATTTGCTCGACCTCGAACCCTACGACGAGTCGTAGCGGATCGAGGCCCAAGTTCTGCCTGCATATTCCCGATTGGTAGGGGCGAACGGTGTTCGCCCTGGTTTGCCTGTGGTTAAATCGAGGTTTCTGCATTCGGATTTGGCATGACGGATAGGTCTACAACCGTGGAAACGCCTCGCCGGGTGCTGATCGGCATCAGCGGCGGCATTGCGGCCTATAAGGTGTGCTCGGTCATTTCATCGCTGGCCAAGGAAGGCGTAGCGGTGCGGGTCATGCTCACCCAGCAGGGGCAGGCGTTTATTCCCCCGCTGACCGTAGCCACCCTGTCGCGGCACCCGGCCTACACCGACGAATGCTTTTGGCAGGCCACTCAGGGGCGCCCGCTGCACATTGATCTGGGCGAATGGGCTGACCTACTGGTGATTGCACCCCTCAGCGCCAACACCCTGGGCAAGCTGGCCTACGGTCTGGCGGATAACGTGCTGACCAACACAGTGCTGGCCTCCACCTGCCCGGTGCTGCTGGCCCCGGCGATGAACACCGACATGTGGCAGCAGCGGTCGGTACAGCGCAACTGGCACCAGCTCCTGCAGGATCCTCGGTATCACGCGATCGAGCCGGGCAGCGGGGTGCTGGCCTGCGATCGCATCGGCACCGGGCGCATGGCCGAGCCCGACGACATTCTCACCCACATTCACTCGCTGCTGCACACGGGGGGGCAGCGCGATCTGGCCGGAAAGCACCTGCTGATTAGCACCGGCAGCACGCGGGAATATCTGGACCCGGTGCGCTTCATCGGCAACCCCGCCAGCGGCAAAATGGGGATCGCCCTGGCCCAGGCAGCCCTGCACCGAGGCGCTACCGTCACCCTCGTCCATGGCCCCCTAGAAGACTCCCTTAAAGCCCACCTGGGGGGCATCCATACCCTGGGTGTGACAACCGCCGAGGAGATGCACCAGGCGATGCTCTCTCACCTGCCCCAGGCCGACTGGGTGGTGATGGCGGCGGCGGTGGCGGATGTGAAACCTGCGACCCAGGCCTCCACCAAGCTGGCCAAGGCGGATCTGCCGGATGCCTTGCCCCTGACCCAGGTGCCCGATATTGTGGCTGACTTGTCCCAAAAGCGACAGCCCCACCAGCGGCTGATCGGCTTTGCGGCCCAGACGGGGGATATCATACCGCCTGCGCTGGATAAGCTGCGGCGCAAGGGATTGGACGCGATCGTGGCGAACCCGATCGATGTGGCGGGAAGTGGCTTTGGGGGCGATCGCAACCAGGCCATCCTGCTGACTAAGGCGGGCAACAAGCTGACGATTCCCCCCTGCACCAAGCTCGACTTAGCCCACCAAATTTGGGATGCTCTGCTTCAGGTGGGCTTCTAGAATGGGGCCTGGACGCCGTCCCTAGCACCCTACCCCTAACACCCTACAATAGGGATAATTCTGACTTTTGCCGGTTGCTATGACTGCCACCTCCGCACCCAACCTGCTCTCCAGCGTGGTCAATCAGGTGCTAGCCATCAAGCCCCTGTGGAACTTTGCCAAGGGCCGCGCCCGCCACATGATGGTGACGCGGGCCGAAACCATCGGCGTACCCTGGCGAGAGCGCGTTCAGGAATTGCAGAGCCGCCATACCGAGTCTGGAAATGCTGAAGCTGGGGAACTCTCCCCCCTCTGGCAGGCTGATTTGGAGGCGGTGCAAAACTCCAACCTCACCTACCCCGATTACTACACCACCAGCTTTCACGCCTACGACGAAGGCAACCTGGGCTGGCAGCCCGCCATGGAGGTGGAGGTGGCTTCCCAGGCGGTGCACGCGAAAATCTGGCCCGAGGGCGGGGCGGCGGGCGATGAGCGCCTGCGCCGGAGCTATCACGACGTCCTGGTGACCCAGTTGCCCCAGGCACCAGAGGCCATTGTGGATATCGGCTGTGGGGTGGGCCTGAGCACGGAGGCGTTTCAGACCACCTTTCCCCAAGCCCGTTTAACCGGGGTAGATCTGTCGCCCTACTTCCTCGCTGTGGCCCAGTATCGGCAGCAAGAGCGACAGGAGAGCGGCGAGATGGCTTCCCCCACTGCCCCGATTTCCTGGCACCACGCGGCTGGCGAAGCTACCGGACTGCCGACGGCTGCCTACGACCTGGTTTCAGCCTGCTTGATCTTCCACGAGCTGCCGCAGTCAGCAGCCCGCGCCATCATTCAGGAGGCGCGGCGACTGCTGCGCCCCGGTGGGCACCTGGCGATTATGGACATGAATCCGCGATCGCCGGCGATTCAAAAACTGCCGCCCTTTGTCTTTACCCTGCTCAAAAGCACCGAGCCCTACCTGGATGACTATTTCACCCTGGACCTGGAGGCGGCCTTTGATGCAGCCGGGTTTGCGCGACCGGCGATCGCCTTTAATAGCCCCCGCCATCGCACCATTGTCGGCCAGGCGATTTAAGCACATGTTTCAGCGCAACTAGTTGCGCTGAAACATGTAGACCTCCTGCTGGGGGAAGGGAATGGAAATGCCCTCCGCATCCAGCCGGGTCTTGATCCGCTCGGGCAGAGCCAGCTTGACCGCCAAAAAGTCTGGGGTATTGGCCCACACCCACACCTGTAGGTTGACACTGCTGTCGGCCAGTTCAGCCACACTCACTACCGGGGTTGGGTCAGCCAAAACCCGGCTGTCGCTAGAAATCTCATCCAAAATGGCCCGCCGAGCCTGATCGATATTGTCGCTGTAGCTGATGCCCACGACCGCCTCAACTCGACGAATGGGACGGGCGGTGAAATTGGTGATGTTATCGCCGCCGAGCTTGGAGTTCGGCACAATCACCATGGCATTTTCGGGGGTCACAATGGTGGTGGTAAAGAGCTGAATGCTCTCGACGGTGCCCAGGGTACCGCCCCCTTCGATAAAGTCACCCACCTTGAAAGGGCGAAAAATAATCATCAGCACCCCGGCAGCAAAGTTGGATAGCGATCCCTGCAGGGCTAGACCAATGGCTAAGCCTGCGGCCCCCAACACCGCAATCAGCGAGGCGGTTTGCACCCCCAACCGGTTGAGGGCTGCAATGACTACAAAGGCCAGCCCGGCGTAATACACCAGGCTAGAGGTAAAGTTAACTAAGGTCGGATCCACACCCTGTTTCGACATCAACCGTCGGGTGGCTCGCCCCACCTGTTTTGCAACCCATCGCCCGATAAAGAAAATTACCAGGGCGGCAATGATGTTGAGCCCCAGCCGGGTGACTAGCTCTTGGGCTGTGGTCACCCACTGCGTCAAATTTTCCACGCTGTTTCTCCTCAATTCAAACCTTAGGGACTAGTCGGCAGCTGCGAATCGCTCCATTTACTGCTCTAAAGTTTCTATGGGGGCAGGGGTTTGCATCTCTACCCTGAGGAATATTTTTAGTCTAGAGAGTATTCATTCCATGGCTATTTGAGCGCTTTCCATCTCTGAGCCATTTGATTGTCAGGTTCAGGCGCTGCCGGTTCCTGCGATGCAAATGCATGGGGCCGGTGGTGTGGGGCATAATCTGGACATAGCCTCCCATATACCCCTCCCACCGCCACGGTTCACGTCTGATGAAAAACGCCAGCCCTGCTTCCGGCGATACCCTCGAACGCCTCAAGCTCACGATTTATTTGATTCCCATCTTTGGGGTGGTGCCAGCGGTCTACAGCCTGTGGCAAAAGCAGGGCAGTCGGCAGGAGCTAGCGGTGAGTCGGTTGGTGGTTACCCTGGCCCTCACCTGGGTGGTGACCTACGGGTTACTGAGCACCGGCAGCCACCTGTCGCCGGGGCTTTCGCTACGGTTTCTGATTTCCAATACCCTGGTCACCACCGGGTACACCCTCACCAACCTCATCCTCATGGTGCGGCTGCTGCAGGGGAAGTCTGTCACTTTGCCCGGCTTTAGTCAGTTGAGCAAGCGGCTACCCTGACGATTCACTTTTCCAAAAGTTCGCTTAGAATCTTGAACCTGGTCTATATTGCGTGGGCCGGCCAACTAAATTGCTGTTACTATGCAGCTAAATTTTTGCAGATCGCGTCGTCTACGGGCCTGCAGGCTATATCTACACAATTCTCTCTTTATCGCTCCCGAGGTTCCTGGTGTCTCAACGTAACTCCAACCATCTGAAAGCTCGTTCACCCCAGGGACATCCTAAAAAAATGCCGACTAAACGACGGCGCATCCCTCGCCTACTGGGGATTGGTATTGCCCTGGCCGGAGTAGCCGGAGTCTCTGGAGTGGCCGGGGCCCTGCTGGCCGTTTCCCTCTCGGCGGCACCGCTACAGCAGAACCAGCTCAGTGCCGAAGAGGCCGGCGTGTTCAATCAGGAGGCACCTATTTCTGCGGGTGGCAATCTGCGGCTACCCCGGCTTACCCGACCCGTAAATATCCTGGTGCTGGGGGTGAAGGTCCTGACAACCGATGTGAATGAGGTACCGCCGGAGCTGGAAAATCTGGGCTATCACGCTCTGGTCAACTCCTTTGATGGTCTGTCAGACTCGATGCTGCTGCTGCGGTTCAATCCCCAGACCGAGCAGTTGGTGGTGCTCTCGCTGCCCCGCGACACCCGTACCTATGTGCAGGGGCGTCTAACTAAGCTGAACGAAGCCAATCGCAACGGTGGTCCGGCCCTGGCGGCGGAGTCGGTGAGCGATCTGCTGGGGGGCGTGGCGATCGATCGATACATTCGCATTAATGTCCAGGGGGTCGAAAAGCTAATTGACGCCCTGGGGGGGGTTACGGTGAATGTGCCCCAGGATATGAAGTACCAGGATGACAGCCAGCACCTCTACATCAACCTCAAGGCCGGCGAGCAGCATCTAGACGGCCCCAAGGCGCTGCAGTTCCTGCGCTTTCGCTACGACTCCCAGGGCGATATTGGCCGCGTTCAGCGTCAGCAGATGTTTATGCGGGCCCTGGCCGAACAGACCCTCAACCCGGCCACCATTGCCCGTCTGCCCAAAATTCTCTCGGTCATTCAGGCGAATGTCGATACTAACCTTTCCGTAGAAGAGCTGCTGGCCCTGGTGGGCTACGGGTCGCAAATCAACCGCTCTAACGTGCAGATGCTGATGCTGCCCGGCACCTTCAGTCGCCCCCAGGACTTTGCGGCTAGCTACTGGCTACCCAGCTACAACGATATCGACGGCATGGTCGATCAGTACTTTGGCTTTGGCACTCAGCGGGTGGCAACCAATACTGACCCTAGCCGGGTGAGGATCGCCATTCAGGACAGCACCAACAATTCGGTGGCGGTACAGGCGCTGACCAGTACCCTGCGGGAGAGCGGCTACTCCAACATTTTTGTCGATAAGACCTTAAACGAGCCGTTGCCCATCAGCCGCATTGTGGCCCAGCGGGGGGACGGCGCCACCGCCGAAATAGTGCATCGCTTCCTGGGCATCGGGGAAGTGCGCATCGAAAGCACCGGGGCCCTGAGCTCCGACATCACCATTCAACTGGGCGAAGACTGGAACCAGGGCCTGAGTGAATCGCTCTAGGGGGGTCGAGTTGGGAGAACGCCACCTGGGGACGTAGACTGGCGGGTAGCGATCGCAGTGGATTGAACAAGCTATGGCGCAGTGGGTTTGGGGCGCAGTCACCCTGGCAGGTTTGAGTACAGTGGCCATTACCCCTGGGGCCTGGGCGCAGGCCACCCTCCAGGTGGTGTATCCCCCGGATGGCCACCAGACCGAGGCCGCGCAGATCTTTTTCATTGGCACCGGGGCGGCGGACCAGCCGGTGTTGCTCAATGGCGAACCGATCGAGGGCCGCAGTGCGGCGGGCCACTTTGCCCCATCCCGACCGCTCCAGCTAGGCCCCAACACCTTTACCCTGACTCAGGGCAGTCAAACCCTGTCGATTACCGTTACGCGAGTGGCACCAGGGCCGACCTTGCCGGAGGCCCTGGGCTTTGCTGAGGGATCCCTACTGCCCGACCGGGATGCGGCCTATCAACCGGGGGATTGGGTCTGTCTGGGGGCGATCGCCCCAGCAAATGCCACTGTCACCGCCGCCTTGGCCGGGCAAACCTACGCACTACTGCCCCAGGGCGATCGCGCCGTGCTGCCCCTCAACTCTGCGGTGCTCACGGACCAGGCTGAACCCATCTCCCCCCCCGGTCCCAGCCGCTACGAAAGCTGCTTTAGGGCAGCGGCACCGGGCAGCCTGGGCCAACCCACCTATCAGCTCACCCAGGCCGGAGCCACCGTAACGGCCCCGGCCCCCGGTGCCATTAGCATTCTGAATCCAAACACAATTGAAGTGGTGGCGGTCACGGCGACCGCTGGGGTGGCTCGAACCGGCCCCAGCACTGACTATTCGCGCCTCACCCCGCTGCCCCAGGGCACTCGCGCCAGGGTGACAGGCCGCGAGGGCGACTGGCTGCGCCTCGACTACGGCGGCTGGATTCGCGCCAGCGAAACCCAGGCGGTGGTCGGGGGAGCATTGCCGCGATCGCTGATTCGCGGCGTTACCTCCCGCCAGATCCCCGGCTGGACAGAAATCTATTTCCCACTCCAGGTGCCGGTGCCCGTCAGCATTCAGCAGGATACCGACACCTTCACCCTCACGCTGTACAACACTGTCCCGCAGACCGACACTATCTTCGTCACCGACGACGGACTGATTGAGCGACTGGATTGGAACCCGGTACTCCCCGACCAGGCCCAGTATCGGATCAACTTCAAAACCGATCAGCAGTGGGGCTACCGACTTCGCTATGAGGGCACCACCCTAGTGCTGTCCCTCAAGCATCCCCCGGCGGTGCAGCGGTCTCAGCCCCTGGCGGGCACTACTATTTTGGTCGACCCCGGCCACGGCGGCGACGAACTCGGCTCCCGCGGCCCCGACGGCACCCCCGAAAAGGACGTTAATCTGGCCGTATCTCTCCTGCTCCAGGCGGCCCTGGAAGCGCGGGGAGCCCGAGTAATCATGACCCGCACCGACGACAGCACCGTCGGCGTCAACGATCGCGCCACCCAGATCAACCAAACCGAACCTACCCTGGCCCTCAGCATTCACTACAACGCCCTCCCCGACAGCGGTGACGCCCAAAATACCGCTGGCATTGGCACCTTTTGGTTCAACACCCAGGCCCACAGCCTGGCCCAGTTCCTGCACGATTACCTGGTAACTCAGCTCGATCGCCCCTCCTACGGCGTATTTTGGAATAACCTGGCCCTCACCCGCCCCCACGTAGCCCCTGCGGTGCTGATCGAGCTAGGCTTTATGACCAACCCCACCGAGTTTGAATGGGTGACCAATCCCCAGGCCCAGACAGAACTGGCCGAGACCCTCGCGGAGGGCGTAGCGCTGTGGGTACAGCAGGCGGCGAAATAACCCAGCCCACCCCCAGATGAGGACAGCAACGTGATTTTATACCAGCCGCTTCACCCGCTCTTTGGCCTCTAGCCGCAGCTGCTTCACCCGGCGAAACAGCTCTTCCCCGGTGTGGATGTAGCTTTCTTCGTAGCTCATGGTGAACCGCTCTAGTTCATCCAGGCCATCCTCCAGCAGGCCCAGGCAGTGGTAAATATCCGCCGCCACCCCGGCGGTGCTGGAGGGATTCGCCATCGAATTAAACTTGCCCTGGGCCTGCCCCAGCCAGGTGCGCCCCTGTTCTAAGTAGGCCATAAACCCCTCCATCAGCTCATCGTCAAAGGGGTCAGCCGACAGCTTGCGAATCTCGGTCCTCAGCGGCGACATAATCTTGCCCAGCAGCCGATCCACCGGCCCGTACACCAGCTTCAACCAGGCGTCTTCCCGCGCCTCCGAGGACTGGGTCGCCTTACGGGCGTAGCGATAGACCTCCTGGGCGTCAGCGGTACGTTTGGCCCGATTGGCGGCACTCTCCACCGGGTCAGCGACCGATACCCCCTGGCGCTGCTGGTCGTAGACCGTGCGCCGGGAGGGGTCGCCAATCACCTCGTAGGCGGTGTTGAGGCGGGCGATGCGATCGTGGGAAGCCTGGTCGCTCTGGCTGTCGGGGTGAAATTGCTTGGCGAGGCGGCGATAGGCGCGCTTAATCTCGGCCTGGGTCGCTGTCTCGTGAATTTCGAGAATTTGGTAGTGGGTCTCTTTTGGCATAGGAATATTGTAAAAGAGACGGGGGGTGAGGGGGAATAAGGGGCAGGGGGGCGAATGGGAGGGGGGATTGGCGGAAATTCTGTTAGGGCAATTGGTCAACTTTGGGGGGTAGACCCGGGGGGGCTGGCGGAGGGGGCGCGGGTCGGTTTGCGATCGCAGTGCCCAGCAGCACCAGCCCACAGCCCACCCCCATGGTGGCGGTGACGGCTTCCCCTAGCCACAGCACCCCCCACACCATGGCAAACAGCGGAATTAGGTAGCCCACGGTCAGCGCCCGCGTGGAGCCCAGATGGGCAATCAGACGAAAGTACAGCAGGTAGGCCAGGGCCGTAGAGAGCAACGCCAGGGCAATCACCGCTAGGGTGCTCTGGGGCGATGGCATTGTGCTGGGGATCGTAAAGGGCAGCACCGGCAGCACCACCAGCGAGGCCCCCACCAGACTACCGGCGGCAATCATCAGGGCGGGCACTTCGGCCAGGTGGCGACGGACGTAGGGGGCTGCGATCGCATAGCAGCAGGCCGCCCCCAATCCAGCCGCCACCGCCAGCCCAAAGCCTCCGGTGGTCAGGGTCGGTTGCCAACCCAGCAAAATTACCACCCCTATAAACCCTAGAGCCAGGCCGCTCAACTGGGCCATGGAGTGGTGCTCCTTCAGCCAGAGCAGGGCGATCGCAGTGCCAAACAACGGGGCCGTGGCATTTAAAATCGAGGTAAACCCCGCCGGCAGCGCCAGGGTGGCGTAGGCGAGCAGCACAAAGGGCAGGGCCGAGTTGAGGCCGCCCACCACCAGCAAATGCCACCAGTTGGCCAGCCCCACCGGCCATAGCCCTTGCCGCACCACCAGCGGCACCAGCACTGCGCTAGCCAGCACCAGTCGCAGCTCAATCAGCCACACGGGGCCAAACTCCGGGGCCGCCACCCGCATAAACAAAAACGAGCCGCCCCACACGGCAGCCAGTAACACAAACTCGACCACCGCATTCCAGCGTTTCATAGCCTTTTTTTCAAAATCCCGCAGTGTTCTTCTCTTACCCTGTGGCCATCAGGCGATCGCCGTCATCCCGTCGATACCCGCCGCTCCTAGGCCCTGGGGCGATGGCCAAAGCTGGTCAACCGGCCCCTGAGGGCTGAGCCCTGCCAACCCCCGAATCAACGCCCCGGCAGTTGCCCCGTGCGCTCTAGCTCCAGCAGCAGCCGTTTGCGCCACAGGCCACCGCCATAGCCCGTGAGTGAACCATCCTTACCAATCACCCGGTGGCAGGGCACCACGATGCTGAGGCGGTTACTGCCATTAGCCCGCGCCACCGCCCGCATCGCTGTGGGTTGACCAATCCGCTGGGCCAACTCGTCGTAGGCTATGGTCTCGCCGTGGGGAATGCGCTGGAGCTCCTCCCACACCGTAGTCTGAAACGGCGTGCCCGCAAGGGCTATGGGTACGGTAAAGCCGGTGCGCTGCCCGGCAAAATACTGCCCTAGCTCGGTTTTGAGGGTGGTCAGGTGGGGATGGCCGACCGGCAACACGGCGCTGTCAAACCGCTGGCGCAGAGTGGCATAGTGGCGCTCTAGACTACTGCGATCGCTGTATTCCAGCAGGCATAGCCCCTCATCTACAGCACCGGCCACCATCAGCCCCAGCGGGGTTTCCATCAGCTCCACCGCGATGTAGCGCTGGGTGTCAGCCTGGCCCGGCGGCACCCCAAAGGTCTTGGTAAACGCCTCCCGAAAGCCGCTGTGGGAGCCGTAGCCGTGGGCAAACACCACATCCTCCAGCGACTCCCCGCTGCGAATTTGGCTGAAGGCCCCGGCCAGCCGCCGGGCCCGGCACCACTCCGCAAAGGTCATGCCGTAGTGGTCTTTAAACCAACGGCGCGCCCGTTCTGGGGTAGTGCCCAAGCGCTGCCAATCGTCAGGGATCAACTTTTGGTCGGCCTGGGTTTCGACCCGCTCGATCAGCTGGCTCACCCAGGCGGGCGGTGACTCCAGGCTGGCCTCGGGGCAGCAGCGCTGGCAGGGGCGATACCCGGCCAACAGCGCCTCCCGCAGCGACAGAAAAAACTCGACGTTCTCCCGCTTAGGGCAGGAGGGGCAAGAAGGCCGACAAAAGATGCCCGTCGTGCGCACCGCCGCAAAAAACAGGCCATCGTAACTGGCGTCTTTGCGATAAAAAGCCGCCTCCATCTCCGCCCTGGAGGGGGTAAAGCTCAAGCTCATCTGCATAGCGATCGCACCATTCATGGGGTCATTGTCTCAACCCTAGCCCTAGCCGTCCACCGAAAAAGCGATGGCTGATTCCCCTCCCCGGGACAATACCCCACCCCGGCTCAGGGGGACTTAGTCTGGGCCTGGGCCCGATCGATGAAAGCCTGCCAGGTGGGATTGGGCTGCCAGATGCGATAGAGATCGACGCGGGCCGTGGCTTCATCCACCCCCTGGCGCAGAATGCGATAGAGATAGACAAAGACAGCGACCCGCTGATTCCTGGCACAGTGCACAAAGATACTGTGACGGCTATTGCGCTCCATCACCCTGAAAAAGATCTCCAGATCCATCGGCGTTGGGGCGTCCCACACCACGGGAACATGAAAATGGGTCATGCCCAGACTTTTGACCAGCTCGGCCTCGTGGGGAATGGCGGTGTCGGCGGTAGACAGGGCCAGGTTAATCACCACCTGGTAGCCCGCCTGGGCCAAAGCCACAAACTGTTCCGCTGTGGGCTGCCCCGCCGTAGCCAGGGTTGGCGCAATGGCCAGGTAATCGCGGATAGCTTTGACATCCACAGCCGTCATAGTGAAATCCATCGGTAGGATAGAGAAAACTCACCCTGGAGACTTAACCCATGGCTATGGTGGAATCTACCATGCTGCCCCTGGGCACCGCTGCCCCCGACTTTGCCCTAGCAGAGGTGGTCAATGGCGAGATCATTACCCTCGATACCTTTGCCGACGACCCCGCTCTGCTGGTGATGTTTATTTGCCGCCACTGCCCCTTTGTCAAACACGTCGAGCAGGAACTGGCCCGCATCGGCAAAGACTACATCCCCAAGGGCCTGGGTATTGTCGCCATTAGCGCCAACAGCCTGCAAACCCACCCCCAGGATGGCCCTGAACACCTCAAGGCCCAGGCCCAGGAGGTCGGCTTTACCTTCCCCTACTGCTTTGACGAAACCCAGGCGGTCGCCAAGGCCTATACCGCCGCCTGCACCCCCGATTTCTTTGTGTTTGACCAGGCCAAAACCCTGGTCTATCGGGGCCAGCTCGACGACAGTCGGCCCAGCAATGGCAAGCCCGTCACCGGCAAAGATCTGCGGGCCGCGTTAGATGCCGTGCTGGCCGGTCAACCCCTGCCCGACAACCAGGTCCCCAGCGTGGGCTGCAACATCAAGTGGATACCGGGCCATGAGCCCCCCTACTTCGGGTAGTGATCGCCCCATTGCATCGGCCTACTTCAGCTGGGCCAGCTTTTGGTTGGCTGAAGTCATCATTTCCGCAGCCTTGGCATAGCTGGTGGTGCCGGGTTGGACTTTCTCCAGGTCATTGACGATCGCTTGGATCAAGCCAGCGATCTGGTTCCGGTCCATCCCCTCCAGGTTCTGGGAGAGCATGCGGGTAAATTGCTGGGTGGCCCGGTCTAGGGCAGCGGCGGAGTCCTCCTCCTTAGCCACATTTTCCTGAACAACGCCCAGATTGGTCTGGTATTGGGCTAACAACCCCTGGGCCTCGCCATAGCCGGGGTCTTCGATGGGAATGGCCTCCAGGCGGGCGATCGCAGTTTTCCATTGATTCGCGATGCGAGTCCAGGTGGATGCACTGTGGGGCGGGTTTTGCCCCGCCACGGCGGCTTCATAGGCAAATTTTTTCGCCGCGTCCACCAGGGTATTGGACCGATTGCCCCCAGCTACGTTACCCGAGACCTGCTGATAGTCACGCTGGTAGGCCTGCAGCTTGGTGGCCGACTGTCGCCCCGCCAGGGTGGCGGGCGGAATTTCGTTGAGCTTATCCATACCCCGCTGCCAGGTGGACAGGGCCGTAGCCCGGTCGGCCCCGGGCTGAGAGGTTTGATAGGTCTGCTGGGCCGCCTCGACCGCCAGGGTGCCCTCTTCCAGCAGGCTTTGGGCATTGCGCTCTTGAAACACCACCGCTTCCATGCGGCCAATTTCGCTGCGGGCCGACTGAAACTCGTCCACGGTGAAGCGCCAGCTACAGCCCACAAAGCTGCAATAGCCCTGGGGATAGTAGCCCAGAAACCACACCGGCAGTCCGTCTAAATGCTCCTGGGCCTGGGTCACCTTCTCTTCGCCCAGGGCAATATCACTGGCGGATGTGGCCTGGTTGACCAGCTGATCGGCCTGGGCCACCAGCGACACCGCCTGGCGATAGTCGTGGTCCATTTTGATGTAGCTGGGCAACAGCACCAGGGGGACCGTCTTGGCCACGGGCCAGCGAATCATCGGGTAGGGCAAATTGAGCACCCAAACGGCACCGGCTAGCCCCGCCACAGTCACCACAGCGGAACCAAAGCAACCAAAGGTACGAGCCACCATAGCGTTGTTGTATCGAGAGCAAAAAGAATGTGTGGGTTTAGGATGCCCAAGGTCGCCCCGTTCGGTGCAGTCGTGGCCTGGGGCTACTACGCCACAGACTCCTTCAACGCCATGGCCTGACTTCCGGAAAGTCGTTATGGTTCCTATCGATCTATCAAAGGATGCTGCAAAACGGTGCAGACGAGGACCTAGCCCAGCAGGTCGTCGGGATCAATGCCACGATCGCGCAGCCTGGCCTTTAGTTCCTCTAGCTCGCTTTCTGCCGCCGCCGCCCGCTGCTCCGCCTGCTGCCGCCGCAGGGCCTCCTGCCTCAGTGCCACCGCCAGCTCGTCAGGAATCAGCAATTTATCGCCCGTATCCTGCCGATAGAAGGCAATCAGTCCACCGTCGATCTCCAACCGCAGGGCCAGGGGTGCGCTACAGCCGTCCCCAATCGGCTCGTAGACCTCATCTCGCAGGCGATAGCCCTTGAGCTGCTCGGCAATCCATTCACCCTTGGGGTCAAACAGCCAGTATTCTTGCACCCCCAGCCCTTCGTAGAGGGTCTTTTTTTCGACTTCGTCTTGCTGGCGGGTGCTGGCGGAGGTCATTTCAAAAATCACCGCCGGTACCTGGCCCTCTTCCCAAATTTTGTAGTTGTCGCGGCCGCCGGGTTCAACCTCAAAAATCACCATCACGTCGGGAGCGACCCGTAGCTTAGGGAACCCCTGAGCGTAGTACATGAACTGGTTACCCAGCACGGTCGCCCGCCGTCCCGCGACGTACTGCCGCAGCACCTCCAGCGTAATCAGCAGAGCATAGAGGTGGGCGTAGGTTTCGGCCACGGGTTCACCGTCGGAGCTGGGGTAGGTAGTGGTGGGCTGGGGCCAGAGGGCGGTCATGGGTGCCTCCGTGGACAAGCGCTTATTCAGTAGGATAGCCCGCCAGGAGAACCGCTTGCCGATTGGAACTCTGGATTAGCAAGGCTATGATCAGGGTGCGTCCGCGCAGCGATGCACCCAATGAGCGTCCCCCCTCAACGATGTTGCTGAGAAGGGACGATAGGCATTATTGAGAAGCAGCCTCGATTAAAACAGCGGCAGCGGTTTTGGCCTGGCCTGCGGCATTGGGGCAGCCGTGCATCATGGCGACCACGGTGGCCCCCTGCATTAAGATCATCAGCTGCTGGGCCAAATCTTCAGGGTTGGGCAGATTGGCGTCTTGCACCAGGCCGTGAATGTAGTCGGCGACGGCCTGCTGGTGGGCCAGGGTGATCTGGTAGCCGGGATGGTCGGCGTCAACCAGTTCCACCGCTGAGTTGATGAAGGCGCAGCCGCGAAAGTTGGGTTTCTCGTGCCACTCGTGCAGGGCATCGAAGAGGGCCAGCAGCGGCGACTCGCCGGAGGCTTCGGCGTGGCGGGCGATCGCCCCCTGAAACCACTCCCGCCAGCCATGGTGCTGCTCTTCGAGCCAGGCGGCGATCAGGGCATCCTTTGACTTGAAGTGGTTGTAGAGCGACATTTTGGCCACCCCCGACTCGGCGATAATGCGATCGATGCCAACGCTGTGGACGCCCTCGCTGTAAAACAGCTCAGAGGCCGCCGCCATGATGCGATCGCGGGCGCAGGGGCGAGAGTCAGACACAGGGCGGGCCATAGAACGAATTATAGACAGGTCTGTCTACATCTTAATCCATACCTGACGGATCCACAGCCCAGGGCCTCTCACCCCACCCTTAAACGCAGGAGTTGACAAATAGACAGACCTGTCTACATAATCAAAACATACAGACCGTTCTATACAGGCTGTTTTTTAAGCAACCTGAACTTCAGCCTTTTAAGGAGGCTCTTGCATGATTGCTACCCTTGCACCATCCCCCGGTTCAGGAGGTTTGGCCCCCTTGGCCGATGGGTTCAGCTCCTTGAGCCCATCTCGCCCATTGGGCAAGATCAATGCGCCCGCTATAGAAGCCACCCCGCAGCACTCTAGGGCCATTGTGGAATGGGCCGCTGATGCCTTTAACACCGGTTTGGTGATGAGCACCAGCTTCGGTATTCAGGCGGCGGTGATGCTGCACCTGGTGACTGAGGTGGTGCCCAATGTTCCCGTCATTTGGGTCGATACGGGCTATTTGCCTGAGGAAACCTACCGCTTTGCCGACCAGCTGACCCAGCGGCTGAATTTGAACCTCAGGATCTACCAGTCGCCCCTCAGCCCTGCCCACATGGAGGCCCTCTACGGCCAGCTCTGGGCCCAGGAGAGGGTCGAAGCCCTGAACCAGTACGATCAGATTCGCAAGGTTGAACCCCTGCAGCGAGCGCTGCAGGAATTGGGGGCAACGGCCTGGCTGGCAGGGCTGCGGGCCGACCAAACCGACCACCGCAAAACCCTGGCTATGGTTGGCCAGCAGTACGGCATCCACAAAATTCTGCCGGTGCTGCACTGGAGCGCCAAGGATGTTTACGACTATCTGCAGGCCCACGACTTGCCCTACCACCCCTTCTTTGAGCAGGGCTATGTCACCGTCGGCGACTGGCATTCGAGCCGCCCCCTGATGGCCAGCGACCTGGATGAACGCGACACCCGCTTCCACGGGCTGAAGCAGGAGTGCGGCATTCATATCGCGTAACGACGGCTGCTTGGGTCGTCTGGGTTTTTCTAAATTTCGCTGTGAACTGGACCAGGACAAACAACCGTTTGCCCCTACAAGAAACACCATTCTAGAGGTATCCCATGATTGACCTGTATACGTTTACGACCCCTAACGGGCGCAAACCCGCCATTTTGCTCGAAGAGTTAGCAATGCCTTACACCATTTACTCGGTGAATATCAGTAAGGGCGAACAGTTTGCCCCCGAGTTTTTGGCCATTAGCCCCAACAACAAAATTCCGGCCATTGTCGATCGCGACAGTCATGATCTGGCGGTGTTTGAGTCGGGGGCAATTTTGATTTATCTGGCCGAAAAAACGGGCAAGCTACTGCCCAATCGAGGGGAAGAGCGGATCAAAGCGATCGAGTGGCTGATGTTTCAAATGGCTAGCGTTGGCCCCATGTTTGGTCAGCTCGGCCACTTCCGCAATGCTGCCCCCGAGCCGCTGCCCTACGCCCTTGACCGCTACGAAAAAGAAGCCCTGCGGCTGCTGGGCGTGATGGATGGCCAACTGGCTAAAACCCCCTATCTGGCGGGGGACTACTCCATTGCCGACATCGCTACTTTTCCTTGGGTGGCTGCCGCCAAAACCTCTTACCTGGGGCTGTCCTTCGATCAATTCCCCAATGTGCAGCGCTGGGTTGAGGCGCTAAAGGCGCGCCCAGCCGTACAAGTCGGTATGGATGTGCTGAAGCCGGACTTCAAAAGCCAGTTTGGCACCGTCGCTGAGTTAGTCGCTTAATCCTATAGGGTGGGCTTTGCCCACTAACTTCCTTTCGGATATAACCCCAACCCTAGGACTTTTTTTCCGCTGGTTGAGGCTCTGTAGGGCAATGTCCACCGTTACGTCAGCGCAATAGAATGCCAACCCTCAGCTCGTTTTAAGCTTCTTAAGCTCATTTTCAGCCCTAGGTCTTAGATTTCTTCTGTTCCTAATTTTTCTTGCCATTCTGGAGGTAATCCCATGACGTTTGATGTAAACGGTAAAGTCGCTCTGGTCACCGGTGCCAACCGTGGCATTGGTAAAGCGATCGCAGAATCCCTACTCCACCACGGGGCCACCAAGGTCTACGCCGCCGTGCGCAACCTCGATTCGGCCAAGGCTCTGGTGGAGACCTACGGCGATCGCGTCGTGCCCATTCACATTGACCTGGCCCAGCCCGAAACCATTGCCCAGGCGGCCCAAACCGCCACCGATGTGGCCCTGGTGGTCAACAACGCCGGGGTGCTGCGCAACGCTGGGCCGCTGGCGGAGGATGCGATCGAGGCGCTTCAGTTTGAGATCGACATGAACGTGTTTGGCCTGATGCGCATGGCCCAGGCCTTTGCCCCAGTGCTCAAGGCCAACGGCGGCGGTGCCTTTGTGCAGCTCAACTCGGTGGCCTCGCTGAAGAGCTTTGCTGATTTTGCTACCTACGGAGCGTCTAAGGCGGCGGCCTACTCGATCACCCAGGCCTTGCGCGAGAAGCTGGGCGAGCAGGGCACTGCCGTGGTCAGCGTCCACCCCGGCCCCATTGCCACCGATATGGCTCAAGATGCTGGTCTAGGGGAAATTGCCGAGCCCCCCTCTCTGGTGGGCGAGGGTATTGTTGCCGCCCTCAAGGATGGTTCCTTCCACCTTTTCCCTGACACCATGGCCAAGCAAGTGGGTGGGGCCTATGAGAGCTTTGCCACCAACGTCGTCGAGGCCAACCTGATGGAGGGCTAATAGGCATCCTGCCTACGTCCCTCAATGAGCCAAGGCGAAGGCCCTCCAGCCGTCGCCTTGGCTATGCCTACGCTCCTGAGACAACGCCTTGGCTTACATCGATTTTTTATGGCTCAAATTTCTCCTGTCAGTAACTTCGCAAGGGTGCATTGCTCTGCGTTAACGAAACTGGGGAGTATGCTGAGATTGACCGGAGTCATGGCTCAAACCTATGCTACTCAAGCCCAAACGAGGGTCTTCCCAGCGCGTCGTCACGCGGGATGGCGAGCTTTCCACCATTGTCAGGCTGGGCGAGATGCGATCGCCCTGGCAAGACCTGTACCACCAACTGCTAACGCTCTCGTGGCCGGTCTTTGTGCTGCTGCTGGCCCTAGCCTACCTGACCATCAATGCTCTGTTTGCCCTGGCCTACCTGGCCCGCGATGGCGGCATCGCCAATGCCCGGCCTGGCTCCTTTGTGGATGCGCTGTTCTTTAGTGTGCAGACCATGGCCTCCATTGGCTACGGGAACATGTACCCGCAGACCAACTATGCCAACTGGCTGGTGGTGCTAGAGGCCTTCATCGGGCTGATGCTGCTGGCCATGGCGACGGGCCTTTGCTTTGCCCGTTTTTCGTTGCCCAAGGCCCGGATCATGTTTAGCCGCTGCGCCGTGGTTGCGCCCGTCAACGGTGTGCCGACCCTGATGTTTCGCACCGCCAACCAGCGCCGCAACCGCATCCTCGAAGCCCGTCTTTGGGTCACCCTGGTACGGGACGAAATCACCGCCGAGGGCGAGTTTTTTCGCCGGTTCTACGACCTGCCGATGGTGCGATCGCAATCGCCCCTCTTTGCGTTGAGCTGGACGGCCATGCACGTCATTGATCCCCAAAGCCCTCTCCACGGTGAAACCCCAGATTCTCTGGCCGCCGCCCATGCAGAAGTTATCGTGATCTTGACCGGCATGGATGAGACCCTGTCGCAGACCATCCACGCTCGCCACTCGTTTATCGCTGAAGAAATTTTCTGGGGCTATCAGTTCATAGATGTACTGGGGGAAACTGCAGACGGGCGGCGGTCCATCGACTATCGAAAGTTTCACCAGGTCAAGCCCCTAGGGAGGACCTAAAACGCGCCACGTTGCTTGTAGACCATGACTAACATTCGCAATATTGGGAAAGTCTCGCTGAAGTGACTCCATGAAATTGAGATTTACACTCGGTAAACCGATTAGCAGGATGTGCGAACTTAGGAGTGAGCGATAGGCTAGGGCAGGT
Organism: Nodosilinea sp.; assembly: GCA_041739575.1. Classification (GTDB taxonomy): domain Bacteria; phylum Cyanobacteriota; class Cyanobacteriia; order Phormidesmidales; family Phormidesmidaceae; genus Nodosilinea. Next base: position 36,501 of record JBGSNT010000001.1, read on the forward strand.
TCTCCGTCACCATTAGTCCCCTCACCATTGGAGTCAATCGATGGCGTCTAATCATGATCAATCCTCTGGATCGAATCCTCACCCATGGGGCATGGCTGCCCGCCATTTCCTGATCGGGATGTGTCTGAGCGGCGTGCCCATCCTGGCGTATCTCTGGCTGTCGGTAGATATGACCTATGGCAGCTGGGCCGCCGTGGGGACGGGCAGGTTGGGGGGCGCGATCGCGGTTCCAGTCCTCTGTGGTGTGTTGTCAGCCCGGTGGGGACGCCAATTTGTAGAGCGGCTGTCCAACGCGATCGAAACCATGCATCTGCCCTTTTGAGCGATCGCGACCTGTCGTCTCAGGACAACAATGATTCAAGAACCGGGCGTCAAAAACAGAACTTTTTAGGAAACGATCATGGCCTTGGAGCTAGAGCACCGGTACAGTGTCTAGGCCTGGGTCTTTGATCCGCAGCGGTAGGGGTTGCCAACTCAGCTCCAATTCCCGATCCCCCTTAGCCTGGATTATTCACAAGGGCGGAAGCGAGCGGCTGTCATTCCCGCGCCGGCGGGAATCCACTCGAAAGTATGTTGCTTCAGCTAGATTCCCGTTTCCACGGGAATGACAGGCATTTCCCCAAGATCATGAATAATGCAAGTTAGGCGGCGGTTTCTTGAGCCAGGGTCTTGAGGAGCGCCAAGGCCGCTTCCGCCTGAAGGGCGGGCACAAACAGGTGGTCGTGGTAAAACGCCGAAACGGGGTTGACGCTAATGCCGTGGCTGGCCAGTCGAGTAGCGATCGCCGCCAAAAACCCCACTGCCTCCAGGCT
>JBGSNT010000028.1:0-9188 GCA_041739575.1 Nodosilinea sp.
ACCGTTAACCCTAATTCATGATTTGAGGGGTTCCATTAATGAGGAAACCTTACTGCAAGCCACCAAAATGAAAAATGAGGTGAAAAATTTAGCGTTGTTTTAGGGCATCATGTCAACCTAAATTAGCTGCAATTGCCCTGAGCCTAGGGTCTACCCACCTCAATTGAAATCAGAAACGCTCTATGGCAGAACTACATGACAGCATGGCCACGCTGCAACAGGCCATTTTAGATAGTGCCAACTTCTCCATTGTCTCAACGTCTCTGGATGGCACTATTCAAAGCTTTAATGCCGCCGCAGAAAAGATGTTGGGCTACACGGCGGCTGAGGTAATGGGCAAGGTGACCCCAGCCATTTTGCATGAGCCGACCGAAGTAGCCGCCCAGGCCCAACGGCTGTCTGCAGAATTGCAGCGCACCATTGAGCCAGGCTTTGAGGTGTTCGTGGCTAAAGCCAAGCTAGGCCAAGCCTCTGAGGACCAGTGGACCTATATCCGCAAGGACGGTTCACGCTTCCCCGTATTGCTATCCGTGACGGCTCTCTACGATCGCTCAGAGCAAATCATAGGCTTTTTGGGCATTGCCAAAGATATTACAGAGCAGAAACAATACGAAGCAGAAATTCACCAGATTGCCCAGCGACTTTCCCTGGCGACGGCCTCAGCCCAACTGGGAATTTGGGATTTCGATGTGGCCAAAAGTCAGCTGGTGTGGGATGACCGCATGTATGCGCTCTACGGTATCCAGGCCGATCAGTTTAGCGGAGCCTATGAGGCCTGGCAGGCGGGAGTACATCCCGACGATCAGGCGGCTTCCCATGGGGCGGTGCAGGCCGCGATCGCGGGAACCAAAGACTTTCACACCGAGTTCCGGGTCCTGTGGCCCAATGGAGAAACTCGCTATCTAGAAGCCCATGGCATTGTTCAGCGCGCTGCCGACGGCATTCCCCTGCACATGATTGGGGTCAATCAAGATATTACGGAGCGGAAACAGACAGAAAAACAGCTCATAGATATTACCGCTGCCCTCGATCAAACTGCTATCGTTGCCATTACCGATGTCCAGGGCACCATCACCTTTGTTAACGACAAATTCTGTGAAATTTCTAAATATAGCCGCGAAGAATTAATCGGACAAAACCACCGCATCCTCAATTCTGGGCATCATTCTCATCAGTTTTTTAACGAGCTGTGGCAGACAATTGCCCAGGGTAAAATTTGGCGAGCTGAAATCAAAAATCGGGCCAAAGATGGGTCTTTCTATTGGGTCGATACCACCATCGTGCCCTTTTTAGATAGCCAGGGTAAACCCTACCAATACCTCGCCATTCGCAAGGATATTACCGCCCGGAAAGCGGGCGAAGTTGAACTACAAAAGCTATCTATGATAGCCAGTCAGACCGATAATGTGGCAATCGTCACCGATGCTCAAGGGCGGATCGAGTGGGTAAACGAAAGCTTTAGCCGCGTTACGGGCTACACCCTGCCAGAGGTGAGGGGCCAAAAACCCGGCAGTTTTTTGCAGGGGCCAAAAACCTCCCAAGACACTGTTGCCAAGATTCGCTATGCCCTGGCTAGCCACGAACCTTTTCTGGGGGAGATCTTGAACTACCGCAAGGATGGTAGTGCTTTTTGGATTCAGCTCCAGATCAATCCGGTGTTTGATGATCGGGGCACCCTGATTCAGTTTATTTCGATTGAAAGCGAAATCACCACCCGCAAGGAAATCGAAACCAGGCTGCGAAAGGAAGTGGCGGGGTCGGTGAGAGAGCTCCGATCCCTGGCCAGGCGGTTGGAGATCAGCAATCGAGAACTGCAGGATTTTGCCTATGTTGCCTCCCACGATTTGCAAGAACCCCTGCGCAAGATTCAGGCTTTTGGCGATCGCCTCAAGTCCACCTGTCAAGACTCCCTCAGCGAAAAAGGACTCGATTACTTAGAGCGTATGCTCAATGCTTCTAGTCGGGCTCAAATCTTGATCAACGATCTGCTGGCGTTTTCCCGCGTTAGCACCAAGGCTCAGCCCTTTGAGGCGGCAGATTTAGCCGAGATTTTGGCGGGGGTGCTCTCCGATCTAGAGGTTCGGATCGAGCAAGAGGGGGCCACCATTGAGGCCGATGACCTGCCCGTGATAGAAGCTGAACCCCTGCAAATGCGCCAGCTTTTGCAAAACCTGATCAGTAATGCTCTCAAGTTTAGGGCGGAGGGTATTGCCTCGGTGGTGCAGGTGCGATCGCGGGTGTACACCGACAAAGGGCAAGACTGGTGCGAAATCCGCGTGATCGATAACGGTATCGGGTTCGAGCAAAAATACGCCGATCGCATCTTCCAAATCTTCCAGCGCCTGCATGGACGCGGCAGCTACGAAGGCACGGGGGTGGGGCTGTCGATCTGCCGTAAAATCGCAGAGCACCATGGCGGCACCCTAACCGCCGTCAGCCAGCCTAACCAGGGGGCCACGATGATTTTCACCCTACCCGTTCACCAAATCAGAGGAGCATCCCATGACTCGTAGCCAACGCAAGCCGATCACAATTTTGGTGGCAGAAGGTGATGAAGACGATCGGCTGTTAATGCAGGAAGCCTTGGAAGAGAACCGCCTCGCCAATGATCTGCACTTTGTCGAAGATGGCGAACTACTCATGGACTACCTGCTGCATCGGGGAGACTACAGCGATCCTCACAGTGCTCCCCGTCCCAGCTTGATTCTGCTGGATCTCAACATGCCTCGCAAGGATGGCCGAGAAGCCCTGCAAGAGATCAAAGCTAACCCTAACCTGCGGCAAATTCCCATCGTGGTCCTCACCACCTCCAAAGCTGAAGAAGACATTTTGCGCACCTACGACCTGGGGGTGAGTTCCTTTATTAGCAAGCCCGTGGTGTTTGAGTCGATGGTGCAAATCATGAAGATGCTGGGCACCTACTGGTTTGAAATTGTGGAGCTGCCAGAGCGAGCCTGAAAGTAGCTGTCTCGGGTTTGAACGGGGAAACGGATGGGATTCAAGATCTATAAGGTTCTATTGGTGGATGACGATGAGGATGACTACATCGTCACTCGCGATTTTTTGAACGAGGCCGAGCAGTTAACCTTTAAATTGACCTGGGTGGATACCTATGCCGCTGGGCTGGCGGAAATCAACAAAAATCACCACGATGTGTATCTGTTAGATCTCCGCCTGGGCCAGGAAGACGGATTAGAACTGTTGCTGGCGGCGCTGAAAATGGGCTGCACCAAACCGATCATTCTACTGACCGGGGCGGGGGATCATGACATTGAGCAGCAGGCCATAGCGGCGGGGGCATCCGACTATTTGGTCAAAGGCAATACCTTGAGTGCCACCCTGCTGGAGCGTTCGATTTCCCATGCGATTGAACGCAAGCGCTCCGAAATCCGGCAGGCTCGGCTATTGGCAGAACTGAAGCTGGCCAACCAGGAACTGAAGGACTTTGCCCATGTGATATCCCATGATCTCAAAGCCCCCCTGCGCGGCATTGCCTCCCTGACGGCGTGGCTCAACCAAGACTATGGCGATCGCCTCGACGACGAAGGCAGAGAATTACTACAGCTGATGGGCGATCGGGTGCGGCGGCTGAACGATCTGATTGATGGGGTACTGCAATATTCCCGAGTGGGCCGGCTTCGAGAACAGAACAGTGAGGTTGACCTCAATGCCCTGATTGCCGAGGTCATTGATATCATCGCGCCCCCCGCCGGCATTCACATTGCGATCGAGACCAAGCTGCCAACCCTCTATGCCGAAAAAACCCGTCTGCAACAAGTCTTTCAAAACCTGATTGGCAATGCCGTTAAGTACATGGGCAAGCCAACGGGAGAGATTTGGTTGGGGCATAGCGAAACCAATGGGTATTGGCAGTTTTATGTGCGTGATACGGGGGTAGGCATCGACGCCCGCTACGGAGACAAAATCTTTCAAATTTTTCAAACCCTGACGCCGCGTGATCAGGTCGAAAGCACTGGGGTGGGCTTAGCGATTGTGAAAAAAATTGTCGAACTCTATGGCGGTCAGATCTGGGTGACCTCAGAGATAGGTCGGGGCAGTACATTTTGGTTCACCCTACCCACATCACCACCGGGGGTTGAGGACGAACCATCATGAAAAGCAGCGATCCGATTTTGCTGGTAGAAAACGACCGCATCGATGTTATGACCATTCAGCGGGGGCTGCAAGATATTCATGCCGACAACCCCCTCTACATTAGCCACGATGGGGAAGCCGCCCTAGAGTTTCTGCAAGACCCCCATACCCCCGTTCCTGCCCTGATTTTGCTGGACTTGAACATGCCCCGCATGAACGGTATTGAGTTGCTCAGAATTCTGAAAGCCGATCCAAACTGGTGCAAAATCCCGGTGGTGGTGCTGACCACATCTCAAGAGGCGCAAGATTGTGCCACTAGTTTTGAGCTAGGGGCAGCAGGACATATCGTCAAGCCGTTAGAATATCCCGATTTTGTAGAGAAATTACTCATAATTTATCAATACTGGCGTTTACAGTGCAATCTATAACTCCATGGCCTATGGCAGGCCCAAAAGTATAGTTTTCCCACGGGCGAAACTCAACCTCTGGACTTGACCCTAGTTTAAGATTACGTCCTGAAAAATCATTGCTATGCGTACCTTTTCCACCTCTGATTCCAGTTCACCCCCCATTAAGATGCTGCTGGTTGAAGATGATCGCATCGATCATCTGGCATTTGTCCGGAGTGTGAAACAGGGCCAGTTGCCCTACGATTACATCATCGCCACATCGCTGGCAGAAGCCCGCGACACGCTAAAGCATCAGACTTTTGAGATTGCCATCCTAGACTACAACTTAGGTGATGGTGACTCGACAGAGCTATTCCCTATTCTAAAATCCCAGCTTTGTCCGTTCATTATCTCTACCGGCAGTGGGGATGAAGAAACCGCCGCCCGGTTAATGGGAGAAGGGGCGGCTGATTACTTGATTAAAGATCCCGACCGTAACTATCTCAAGGTGCTTCCCGCCACGGTTGATAAGGCGATCGCCCGTAAACAAGCAGAAGAACAGATCAGCTTACTCACTCAAACCATAGAAAGCGTCAAAGATAGCATCTATATCACCGACCTCGATGGCCGCTTACTCTTTATCAATCAGGCGCTACGGCAAATTTGCAACCTGCCGACGGCAACTATCATCGGTTGCACCCTTGATAGTTTGGGTCAGCCGCACCTGACTGAGCAAATGAACGTGGATCGCTTAACCGAGCAAGCCGGTTCGGCAGAAGTTGAAGTTGATTTATATCGTCCAGATGGCAGTATTTTTTCTGGCCTCCTATCTGAGTCCTGCATCCAGGATAGACAGAAACAATTTAAGGTTGGCGTCATTCGCGATATCACCTCTCTAAAACAGGTAGAGCTAGAGCTCAGGGCAGCCCGTGAGGATTTAGAGCGGCAAGTGGCCATCCGCACCGCCGAGCTACAGCAAGCCAATGATTTATTGCGGCAAGAGAATTTAGAACGGATACAAGTCCAGGAACGGCTCCACCATTTAAACCAAACCCTAGAGGCTCAGGTCAACCAACGCACCCTAGAACTACAAACCAGCGAAGAGCGATATCGCTCCGTGATTACGGCTATGGCAGAAGGGGTTGTGCTGCAGCAGGCCGATGGCAAAATTGCCGCCTGTAACGCCAGCGCCGAACGAATTTTAGGCCTTACCTCCGAGCAACTCATGGGGCAAACCTCTACGGAGCTAGACTGGCGCACCATTCACGAAGACGGCTCCCCGTTTCCTAGCGATACCCATCCCGCCATGGTCACGCTTAAAACTGGACAGCCCCATTCTAGGGTCGTGATGGGCATTCGCAAGGATGAAAATACCACAACCTGGATTTCAATTAACTCCCAACCCTTGATCCATATCGGCGAGACGTTGCCCTATGCGGTGGTCACGTCGTTTACCGATATTACAGAGCAGCGATTGGCACAACAAATTCTTCAGCACCAGGCGGAAGAAGATCATCTACGCGCCTTAACCGATGGGCTGACTCAGGTGGCCAATCGGCGCTGTTTTGACGATCGCCTAGCGACCGAATGGAAACGCCTACTGCGAGAAAAAGATTGGTTGTCTTTGCTGCTGTTAGATCTAGATTTTTTTAAAGACTATAACGATTATTATGGTCATCAGGCTGGGGATACCTGCTTGATTCAGTTGGCCCGTGCGGCTGCCGATCAAATACGGCGCTCTACCGATCTCTTTGCCCGTTATGGCGGGGAAGAGTTTGTCGTACTCTTGCCCAATACAGACTTGGAGGGGGCGATCGCCATTGCCCGATTACTTCAACAGACGGTTCAAGCTTTAGAGCTGCCTCACCAACAGTCCAAGGTGAGTAAAAACGTGACGGTTAGCATAGGAATTGCGAGTATCATTCCCAGTTCAGATCGATCGCCCAATACTCTGATTACCCTGGCTGATAGAAACCTCTATCGGGCCAAGCAGCAGGGGCGCAACCAATTTCAACCTGAGTTCGACAATAGGAAAAGCGCCGTAAAACAAGCTGAGGGTTAAGCTCAAAGTACAACACTCCGCAAAACTGGCCGGCACTCGGGTCTTTAGCAGGATAATCGCAGACCCGGTGTTTCGCGCTTGAGCCCAAAGGCCCGTGACACCCTAAGCCGCCATCGGTAGCGCCTCAATTCTGCCTGACTTTACCCCCGGCCTCAGCAGCATCGGGTAGAGAACTATATCGACTATGAACTCCCAATCCTGCTTAAGTTAGTCGAAGATCCAGAGGTGGATGAACCCTCCATCTCCTAGTTCAACCTCGGCTGCCATGGCGAAGTGGGCTAAGTTATAGCGATGGCCACTTCGCTTAGGACACGAGCCACTGCGCTTGACAAAAACTGGGGCGGCGCAATGGCGTATAGCTGGCGCTTTAGACGGTGATGCAGAATGTCTTAACCGATCATGACCCTGGCTATAGGGGGGCGACCGTTTTGCCCCGGCGCGGCTCCTGTTGGCCAAATCTGAAATACTGATGAAACCTGCCCTAGAGAATAGCTCCTCGACCCCGGCTCCATTCATGCCCTACCCATTCAACCTTGACTCCGTTCTCACCGCCGCCCTCAGGGGGGACGATCTCTCTCCAGAGGATGGCCTGCTGCTGCTGTGCCAGCCCGACCCCGCCGCCCGCGAGGCCATTCGCCGCACCGCCGACACCCTGCGCCAGCGGCAGGTGGGCGAGACCGTCACCTACGTGGTCAACCGCAACATCAACTACACCAATATCTGCGAACAGCACTGTAGCTTCTGCGCCTTTCGCCGCGATCGCGACGACGACGGAGCTTACTGGCTCGACTTTGCCCCCATCCTCGAAAAAACCGCTGAGGCCGCCGCCCTAGGGGCGACCGAAATCTGCATGCAGGGAGGCCTCAACCCCTACGCCAAAATCGACGGCAGCTCCCTGCGCTACTACCTCAAGCTGGTCGACACTGTTAAGGGCTCCTTTCCCGCCCTGCACCTGCACGCCTTCTCACCCCAGGAGGTCGAGTTTATCGCCCGCCAGGACGGGCTGAGCTATCGGGAGGTGCTGCTAGCCCTGCGGGATGCCGGGGTGGGCTCCCTGCCGGGTACGGCGGCGGAGGTACTGGACGACGCTGTGCGCCGGGTGCTGTGTCCCGAAAAAATCAACACCGCCACCTGGCTGGAGATCATTGGCCTGGCCCACGAGATTGGCCTACCCACCACTAGCACCCTGCTGTCGGGGCACATCGAGACCCCGGCCCAGCAGATCGCCCACCTGGAGAAACTGCGCCAGCTTCAGCGCCATTCCTTGGCGGCAGGCTATGCGGCGGCGATCACAGAGTTCATTGTGCTGCCCTTTGTCGGGCAGGAGGCCCCCAAGCCCCTGCGCCGCAGGGTGCAGCGCGACCAGCCGGTGCTGGCCGATGCCCTGTTGTTGATGGCGGTGGCGCGCCTTTACCTGGGCAACTGGATTGTCAACCACCAGCCCAGCTGGGTCAAACTGGGGCTGGCTGGCGCCACCGAGGCGTTGACCTGGGGCTGCAACGACATCGGCGGCACCCTGATGGAAGAGCATATTACCACCATGGCCGGTGCCCAGGGCGGCACCGGCATGACGGTGGAGGACCTGCGGGGGGCGATCGCCAGTCTGGGTCGCCCCGCCCGCCCGCGCGATACCCTCTACGGCAGAGTCGAACCCGCCGAGGGCGCTGGTTCTGAGCTAGGGGTGGTTGGAAACAGCGCCCCGGCCCGGCAGTCCCGCAGCCAAAGCCTAACGGCCTGACCCACAATGCCATCGCTGCTCTCCTGGGGCGGCGTGGGGGGGCGGGCTCCCTGCTCGCCGGGATAGCTGCCTAGGCTAGAGTAGAGCATGGCCAGGTACCAGCCCTCGGGGGTTTGGGCTAAAAACAGCCAGTGGTAATGCTGGAGCGACACCGTCTGGTCGGGCCAGAACTGCCGTTCCAGGGTGGTGAAGAACACCTGCTGCAGCGCCGGATCATCGGGCCTGGCGCTGTCGCCGGGCCCGAGTTCCGCCAGATCGATGGGATTGAGGTCGGGGGCGCTGGCCACCAGCACGGTGCTGACCGGGTCTGTCAAGGGCCGAGACAGGTCGAGGTTGCGGCTAGCCACCCGGTTGGCGTAGCTAGGCAGGTCCTGTAGTAGATGGCGAGCCAGGACCTCAGGATCGGCCGGGCAAACCGTGGTGGGCCGCAGGTAGGTTGGGTCGCCGTCTTCGATCGGGGCCTCGGGCGAGACCGTATCCTGGGCCGGAGTGTGCTGCGCCCCGACGATCAGGGCGATCGCCGCTAGGGCCAGGGCCGCCCGCCGGGCTAGGGGGCGACGGCGGTACATTCGTCACAGATGCGCTGAAATGCAGCGGCAGGGTCGGGGGCGGTGGTAATGGGGCGGCCAATCACCAGATAGGTGGCCCCGGCCCGCAGGGCCTGGGCCGGGGTTAGGGTGCGCTGCTGGTCCTGGCTGCTGGCCCAGCTGGGGCGCACGCCGGGACAGACCAGCACAAAGTCGGCGGGCAAAACCTGCCGCAGCGGGCTAGCCTCCTGGGGCGAGCAGACAACCCCGCCCAGGCCGCTGCCCTGGGCCAGCCGCGCCATGGCCATGGCGTAGTCGGCGGGCGCTAGGGGAATGTGGAGCTCCTGGGCCAGGACGGGGGCGGCAATGCTGGTCAG